>NZ_LWGF01000111.1:0-713 GCF_001635355.1 Oleiphilus sp. HI0125 | reverse complement strand
TGCCAACGAAGCAATAACAAAGGCCACTTTATTGGGAAGCCGAGCCCAAAAAGCACCAGAAGCAGAATCACCTTCCACTGAAGATGCAGAAGCAGAACCTGCGGCTGAGCCCGAAGAATCAGAGAGCGTCGATATCAATCTTAAAGAAGACGAAGAACTTTCAACAAAAATTGGCCCTTATCACGACAGGGCAATCGTGCATATTCAAGCGGGCATGAATTATCTTGCAAGCCAAGGCTTTCAAAACATAGCGCTGATTGCCATTGGAGAGAGCGCGGGGCTCGCAATTGATTTCATTCAAAGCAAAGAGTCAGAAATTTCAGACAAAGGATTTGCGCTAATATTTATTGCGCCAGAGTTAAATCAGCACCAAAACATCGAACTATCTAGCGAACTAGGCGCAGGATTTCCGGCACCCATCCTCGATATATACGAATCTTCCCCCGAAGCAAAAGATAAAGCCCGACTACGTAATGCTGGAGCTCGTGTTGGCGGCTTTGCCAACTACAGACAATTAAAACTAAGCGCCCCTAAAGGCAGCGGTTCGGAAGGATTCCTAGAAAAAAGGATTAGCGATTGGTTAAATCGCTACTCGCCCGGACAAGAACAGGCTAGCGCTCGATAGGAAAGTCTTTTGCTTTGGTGCCGGTTAGAACTTCGAGCCGATTTACGACAACAGTAAACTCACTGAGAATTTGCTGGTAAGACGCTTG
>NZ_LWGF01000110.1:0-714 GCF_001635355.1 Oleiphilus sp. HI0125 | reverse complement strand
ACGCAAAACCAGTCAATTGACCAAGAAACAGCAACCTTGGTTGTTGAGGAAATGGGCCACAAGGTTAAGTTGTTCTCTGAAGATGCAGTCGAAACTGATGTATTAGATAGCATTAGTTACGATGGCGAAGAAATGCCTCGTGCACCAGTTGTTAGTGTAATGGGCCACGTTGACCACGGTAAAACCTCATTACTTGATTATATTCGTCGTGCGAAAGTTGCTGCAGGCGAGTCTGGTGGTATTACCCAGCACATTGGTGCATACCACGTTGAGACTGGTCACGGCATGATTTCATTCCTTGATACGCCTGGACACGCTGCGTTTACCGCAATGCGCGCTCGCGGTGCTCAAAGTACAGATATCGTTATTCTTGTTGTTGCGGCAGACGATGGTGTAATGCCTCAAACTGAAGAAGCGGTTCAGCACGCTCGCTCAGCGGGCGTGCCGATTGTTGTTGCAGTCAACAAAATGGATAAAGAAGAAGCAGATCCAGATCGCGTTAAAAACGAGCTCGCTGCAAAAGATGTTATCCCAGAAGACTGGGGTGGTGATGTGCAGTTCATTCCTGTATCGGCGCACACTGGTGCTGGTATTGATGCATTGCTTGATGCGGTTCTTCTACAAGCAGAAATGTTGGAGCTTAAAGCTGTTCCATCAGCGCCTGCGAAAGGTACGGTTGTTGAATCAAGCCTCGACAAAGGTCGTGGTGCTGTT
>NZ_LWGF01000109.1:0-1256 GCF_001635355.1 Oleiphilus sp. HI0125 | reverse complement strand
TATTGAATCAAATCAGAATCGTTGTTGATGAGTCCAAAGTTATGCTGGTCAAAGCCAAATTGATCTTTGAAAGTCAGGTTGCCGTCTTCGTCTTGGCTCCAGATTACTCCAGCTTGCGCTTGAACTAGTTCAGCTAGGGTATTGGTGCTGCGTCGATACAAGCTCTCTTTCTTAGAAGATTCACTCGCTGGTGTTTGCAGGCTTGAGGTGCTTTTGATCCATTCGTCGCGATAGTCATATTTGTAATCGAAGAAGTTCTTCGAGATAAAAACCATTGTGCGGGCACGAAGATTTGGCGAACTAATCACGAGAATGAGGAAGATCCCCGCACTGAACAAGAATAAAACACGCAGTGCCGCACCCCAAGAGCCACCGAAGACATTGATGTAATATCCGCCTGCAGATACAAACAACAAGTAAATGCCTGCAATAACAAGGGTCGTGGTGTGGAACACCATTTGTCGTGAGATATGTATGCCTAAGGCTTTCCCTTTGCGATTCACCAGTGTTGCTGCGATCAGGGGGGCAGCTAGCGCATTTACAGCGCCACGGCTATCCCAAAGTGCTCCTGACAAACGATTGAAGAGCAGGGCGTCGGAGTACATAACGAAGTCATAAGCAAGGATGGTTGCAACCGCGATGCTGAGATACTTAATTCCTGCGCGGGTAAAGAGAGAAGAGTTTCGCCAAATTTGTTCTAGTAACAGAATGCCTACTAATGATACGAGAACGTTAAGAACTAACAGTGTTTTGCCAGAGACGAGGGATATTGTGAATAGCTCTTGAATTATCAGTACCGCAATCAACCCAGAGATTAAAGTGATAACGCCGGTTGTAAAAAAGAATTGGGGGCCGATTTTAAATTTAGAAGGAAAAACTGTGACGCCAAGAATGGCATACAAGACCGTAAACCACGCAGCGGTTCGTAATAGCTCAAGGCTATAGCGCAAGGTAAATGGCAGCTCAAAACCTAAAGCTTGAATTGTCAGTATCAATAACCAACACAGCGTAGTGCTGGTCGCAAATAAGATGGCTTTATCGGTAGCGCGTCGCTGATAACTGCGCACTGCGTATATCATTAGCAATGCAAACGTAATAGCGCCAGTCGCGTTACCTATAACGGAAAAACTAAGATCCATTTTGTTCGTTCGTTGTGGTTAAATTCGTCATGAAACAAGATCTGAACAGAAAATTGTTCTCTTACTATTCAGTGTATCAGGGATGTGTAAAAACGAGGCTTTTTTCAGACATAAAAA
>NZ_LWGF01000108.1:0-628 GCF_001635355.1 Oleiphilus sp. HI0125 | reverse complement strand
GTTCAGTCGATCAAGTAATTTTAGTGGTATTAAGGATTTTCTGAGTATGGCTCTAATTAGGTTATTACGAATTTGCTCTTGGTTCTTGTTTCCATTATTGCTGATAGCGTGCGACTCGAGCTCTATTCCAACTACTTATTCAAGTGAAAGTAATGACCCAATAAGTTTGAGATCGGGGCTTGTTTTTTCTGATGAAGCGTTTAGCGAGCGAGACGATCAAACGGGAGCATTCAGAACTCACTGTTTGGAATCACATGAAAGCAAGGATGATCCCTTGCTTTATCCTAATATACCTCGGGCTACTCATTCCCATGNTTTTTTTGGTAATCCCGATGTAGATGCGTTTACAACTTCAGATAGCCTGAGAACATCGATAAGTACAACATGCGACGGTCTTATATTGAACCGCTCAGCTTATTGGGTGCCGGCACTTTATGATGCGTTTGGTGAGCGCATAACTTATGTTGAACCTCTTTTTTACTACAAAACCGGTTATCATGTTCCAGCTCGATCTATTCAAGTTCCACCACCAAATTTAAAAATGATTGCTGGACAAGCCATGACAGATGCTTTGCAAAGCACTCAAGTAGTGAAATTTCGCTGTGCTAGCTGGGTTTCAAATCAGATA
>NZ_LWGF01000107.1:0-829 GCF_001635355.1 Oleiphilus sp. HI0125 | reverse complement strand
TTACAAAGAAGCTCAATGAAGCGTCGAACCAAGAGTTTGCTGGGGATTGTATCGCTGGCGCGCGGAAACCACTGACGTCAATATCATGCGTTTTAACGCTACATTTTAAAGGGGCTTCAGCCCCTTTGAGAAAGTTTTACAAGCTGGATTAATTGGGTTGTATCCTCACACACGTACTCAATAGCGACCCCACGGCAGAAACTGGCTCAGTTGTGACTTCGGCTAATGAAATTGCTTTACCAGATCTATCAGCAATCCAAAAGTTGGTTTGGGCTGGCCAATTATGTTCGGTAAAAAATAGGTAGTCAGAGTCGTTATTTGAGTCATAGTAAAATATCAGCCGGACTAAATCGGAGTATCTAGCTAGTTCCCAATCGTTGTGACCGTCTAAATTGAGATTGTCGCAGTAATCAGCCGCGACGCTAGCATTGCTGTGAGTGATGAAGTCAAACTCAGGGCCCCTGATCCCATCGCCTCTGGAGGTTGCTCCATAGCTAATTTGAGCATCAGTGGCTTCGGTATCTCTAAGCGGGCAACTGAAGTACATTACGCCTGAGCCACCTGGGCGAGGATTAAGAACCTTTAAGCTTGGGCAGCCAGTGGTAACTATCGGACTGCTGTCGCGAATATTATCGTTCTCAGCCTTCACAGCACCATTGCCAGAACCTAAACCGATCACACGTCCATCAGCAACCACCGCAATACTGCTATCTAGATTGTCTTGATCATCGACAATGGTCCAATGAGTATCGTCGCTGAGCGTAATATCCTGACTACTTCCATCTTCATACGTTGCCTGTGCTTTGAAGTCAGCGGCAACGTTATCAAT
>NZ_LWGF01000106.1:0-884 GCF_001635355.1 Oleiphilus sp. HI0125 | reverse complement strand
CACCATTCACGCCATGGCTAAAAGAATTTAATGATGGCTCTTTGAGCTTCGCCAGCCTGACAACGAATGCGCTTAATCATCTCTGTGAGCTAGCTAATAAAACCCCTGAAATTTTTGATCGACACGTACTATTTGTCGATGAAGAACATGCGGATGGCGACCGGTTTTGGATATTCTTACTGGAAGATTCTAGCGGACTTATGCTCGACGGAAACTCGGAATTAACCACCGTAGACTATCTCAACACATCAAAGCTTGAATTAGCGCTTAAGGTTGATATCAGCGCTTGGTTAAGCGATAGCGATGACACTCCCTATCTAAGCCTCATAAAAGGCCGCGGCACCTCTAAACTAGGCGAGGCATTCTCACAAAGTGCTGGATTTGAAAACAGTGTAGATATAGCGAAAGAAACCGAAGCATTAATGGAAATTCTTTCGAACTACACAAAAGACACAGAGAAAGACGAGGCCGCGCAAGTTCGCCAACGTGCTTATGACTTTTGTGTTGAACAGCAGCAAATGGGCGAAGCCGTGCCACTATCTGAACTCTCAGGCTACCTTGATGAAAACAAGCCTAGCAAGTTCGCAGAATTCGCTGAACAGAGCGCTAACATAGCACCTACAGAAGCATTGCGACCTGACACGCGCAAGTTAAAGCACCTAGTTCGCCTGTCAGGCAAAGGTAATGGGTTAAGTCTTTCATTTTCATCAGACCTATTCCAGCAAACGATTTTGTACGACGAAAGCTCAGATACGCTAACCATTACTGCAATTCCGAAATCGCTTAAGAAGCAACTCAGCGAATTCATTAAGGATAAAGAAGACTAACAACTTCAAAACAAGCGCGCGTAATGATGACAGCATCACGTGCGCTTACTCTCCGAT
>NZ_LWGF01000105.1:0-753 GCF_001635355.1 Oleiphilus sp. HI0125 | reverse complement strand
TTGTTGGTCAACCAAGATCGTGTCGTCTTCGCTGATTGGAATATTTGGATTGGCTAAACAATGGCTCGACGTGCTGAACAGAGCAAGCGCAAATGCAAAGATACCAGCGATTTTTTTAGCTTTATTGTTATGTTGACGCACGGATACTGACCTCGTTTTTCTTAACAACATTACGGATCATACATAAAGTTCTGCGACATTTTTGTGAACTGCTTTTATGGGCATAGTGAGAGTGAGAACGGTGTCGACTAAATGACGCCTTACTAAGCCGAAACTGTGCTGGGTGGCACAAAAAAAGATCTGTGAAATTTCTAAAACGGCTCAGAGAGAGGAGATAAGGTCGCGAACTTCACTAAAATGCCGTCGGCTAACTTCCGTTGTGAGGCCATTGCTGAGCTCAATGATGTGCGTACCCGATGCGGATTTTTTGAGTTTTCTAAGATGTTTAGTGTTAACGAGAGTGCTACGGTGCACGCGAATGAAGTGCGGGTAAAGCTCTTCGAGTTCTTTTAAGGTTTGGTTACTTAAGGTTTCGCCTTGCTTATGAATAACATTCACATACTTTTGATCGGCTTTGAATAGCAGTATATCGTCGAGGTCGATCTTTTCTTGGCCATCCCATGTGTTCGCAATAAAGAATGAATCCGCACTTTGACCTGCCTGCAGTACTTTGACAGCCTTTAAATGAGCCTGACTTAATGCTTGTGCTTGGTTCAAACTTTGCAGAAGCTGCTCTTCTCTAGCCGGCTTTAG
>NZ_LWGF01000104.1:0-1049 GCF_001635355.1 Oleiphilus sp. HI0125 | reverse complement strand
AAGCTCGATACCTACAACTTTACGCAATACGGCAGCATCGACGGCACGATTTCATCAATCTCGAGAAGCTCATTTAAAGAAGAGGACAATGAGTTTTTCATGGTGCAAGTGAGCTTGGCACGTGACTACGTTGAGCGTTCAGGCCTGCAATACAAGATCACTCCACACATGGAGCTCACGGCTGATATTCAAACCGGCACACGACGTGTGATCGACTATGCTCTGAAACCAATTATGGCCGCGATACAGGATTCCTTCGATGAACGCTAGCAAGCTCATCGTAGTGGTATCAAAAGCTAACTCGCTATTATGTGCAGGCTTTGCGATACTCTGCCTCGCTATCTCGGCGGTATTTGTCATTCACGATATGACGGTTAGGCCCGAGAGCGACTTAAAACAATACCGTTTGGTCGAACAATCTGAACACCTCGTGAAACTCACGGAAACCCTGTTACACAATTCAGAAAGCTGCAAGAGCCAACCCTGTTTAGACGACTTTATCATCACGCCCACAGCGTTATTAAAAAGCGAGGCGGAACGCTTTCGAAACATGGTGGGACAAGAACGTAAAATTGCGAGCTTTGTCGGTGTCACCAGCCTAGATATTCTCACCCTACACTTAGATCAATTTTTACAAACGAAGGACAATCACGTCCTCTATAATCATCTACTGAAAGACAGTACCAACATCGAGGCGATGCATGCGCGTTTTTACGCACAGTTTGAGCTCTCCCAAAACGAGAAACAAGCGTTAAAAATAAAGCTGTATGCGAGCTTCATATCAGCCTCTGTCATCCTCTTCTTTATTGCATATTTATCAGCCCACTTTCGCTCTAAGACCCAAGAAAAGCTCTACACAGAGATCAACATGCGCCTGGATCAAACCGCACAAACCATTAGCCAATGGGATACCGATGGTTTTAAAACGTTACTCGGTAAGACCGATCTCAGCGAATTAGAGCGACGTGCCTTTTCGAAGGTTTTGAACACAGAACACGAGCTTGATCACTTCCGTAACCAAATGGATTTGTACCGAAAACTATACGCGA
>NZ_LWGF01000103.1:0-702 GCF_001635355.1 Oleiphilus sp. HI0125 | reverse complement strand
CTTGGGCAATGACCTGCAGAACAGTACCAAGACTGCAATAGACTACGTGCATCAAACGCTTAGCAATTCCAGAAACTATTTACACGATTCGTGTAAGAACGAACTCAGAAACTTACCGATGAATCACACAATAAAATTATAAACCTGCGTACAATTCGCCAAAACAATTCAAAGTTAAACAAACATGATCATCTCACGCCTACTTCCCGTTCTTATCGCACTACTAATTGGAGCTTGTGCGTCTCAACCAGAGAATGACTACCAAAGCATTGAAACATCACAAGTCGAGCAAGATAACCCGAGGGCAATGTATGAACGGACAGCGGAATTGTTTGCTCGACCAGAGAACCTAGGTTTGGAGTTCTATTCTCCAACATACTATTCCTCAGCAACACGAGCTTTAAAAGATGCTGAGCGATCTCTGAACAATCCTAGAGACAAACAACCGTCAGTTGCACAAGCAACTATCGCTGCTAGAAAACTTTTAGAAAAAGCACAATTCACCAGAGCTGCGGTCGAAAGAAATCTGAAAGACTTCGTAAAGCATCGAAACTTACTGGTTGAGTTAGAGGCATCAAAATGGCAACCCGAAGACTGGAAAGACCTACAAAAAGAAATGAAAGAGCTAGTGCTTCTGATTGAGGATGATCGAATTAAGAAAGCTCTGAAGCTTGAACCAAGTGTTCGCAAAAGCATGTATGA
>NZ_LWGF01000102.1:0-787 GCF_001635355.1 Oleiphilus sp. HI0125 | reverse complement strand
TGTATCGACAACTTTTTGATTACCTTTCATTTCAAAACCCCTATTCTTCGCCTAGCAATGATTGCGTATAGTTCTCGAGCCCCATCTTTTCGATGAGATCTCGCTGAGTTTCAATCCAATCGAAATGCTCTTCCTCATAGCTCAAAAGTTCGCGCAAGACATCTCTACTCACATAATCGCGCTGTGATTCGCAGTGCTCGATCGCATCGCGAAGGGTTGCCAAAGACTGCGTCTGAAACCTCAAGTCGCAAGACAGAATCTCGGGAACATCTTCGCCAATATACAGCTTGCCTAATTTTTGGAGATTGGGGATACCTTCCAAGAACAAGATACGCTCAATAAGCGCGTCCGCTTGTTTCATATCCTTGATGGATTTTTTGTACTCGACCTTATCAAGAACTGATAATCCCCAGTTCTTGGCCATTCGAGCATGAAGAAAATATTGATTGATCGATATAAGCTCATCCGCGAGCACATCGTTTAATTTTTGAATAACCGATACATCACCTTGCATAGCGAACCTCCCTTCGAAAAAATCAGGGCAAGTATATGCAAGGTTTAAGTTATTGAAAAGTTGAGAATAATGATACGAATCAGTATCAGTTAGATGACTACCGCGTAGGCTAAGTCGAGAGAAGTATTGTCGTTATCTTGAGCCAATCTATTTTCTATAATTTCTTTAGTAGTACATGCACACTGACCACAACTTGTCGCCACACCCAGTTCATTGCGCACCTGACGAAAAGAAGTTTTGCCTTCATCCATCAAAGAATGAATATCTCTGTCA
>NZ_LWGF01000101.1:0-3934 GCF_001635355.1 Oleiphilus sp. HI0125 | reverse complement strand
CCTAATTAGAAAGTAGATAAAGCGAATTAGACGAGATGCGCCCAAAGGTCGTATTCATCAGCTTCCTCAATTTCGACTTCAACGATCATTCCCACATCTAGGAAGGTAGCGCCATCGATAAAGACTTGTCCGTCGATCTCAGGCGCGTCACCCATCGTACGACCAACTGCGCCTTCGTCGGCAATTTCATCAATGATCACGAACTGCCGTGTTCCAACTTTTCGTTGCAAGCGGCCTGCAGAAATCGCAGCTTGCTTCTCCATAAACCGACGTTTACGGTCCTCTGCGACATCACTCGGAACATGATCTGGCAAATCATTCGCTGGCGCACCTTCAACAGGTGAATAAGTAAAACAACCAACGCGATCTAATTGTGCTTCATCCAAGAATTCGAGTAACTCTTGAAAATCTTCCTCAGTCTCGCCAGGAAAACCGACGATAAATGTACTGCGAATAGTTAAGTCTGGGCAGAGCTCCCGCCATTTTTTAATACGATCCAAAACCTTTTCAGAATGAGCAGGTCGTTTCATTGCTTTGAGTACTTTTTTACTCGCGTGCTGGAACGGAATATCCAAATAAGGAAGGATCTTGCCTTCGGCCATTAACGGAATAATCTTATCAACGTGCGGATATGGATACACATAATGTAATCGCACCCAAACGCCCAACTCACCCAGCGCAACAGCAAGATCTTGCATGCGCGTTTCTAATGGCGAGCCCGCGTTAAAATCAAGCTTGTACTTAACATCAACACCATAAGCACTCGTATCTTGTGAAATAACGAGTAGCTCGCGCGTACCCGCATTAACGAGTTTTTGTGCTTCTTCTAAAACAGAAGAGATTGGTCGGCTTACTAGATCACCTCGCATATGCGGAATGATGCAAAATGCACAACGATGATTACACCCTTCAGATATTTTCAGATAAGAAAAATGCGGTGGCGTTAATTTAACGCCTTGCGCAGGCACCATATCGCTGTAATGTTTTGCATCCTCGATTGGCGGAATATATTCATGAACAGTATTAAGCACAGTCTCATAATCAGCTGGACCACTCACACTCAATACATCAGGGTTTTGTTGCTTGATTAGATCCGCATCGGCACCCTTACCCATGCAGCCCGTAACAATCACTTTACCGTTCTCTGACAGCGCTTCGTTAATTGCATCCAGTGATTCCTGCTTTGCCGCGTCGATAAAACCGCAGGTATTCACGACAACAACATCCGCATCTTGATAGCTTGGAACGATGTCATAGCCATCTAATTGCAACTGAGTCAGCAATCGTTCTGAGTCCGCGAGGTTTTTCGGGCAACCTAATTGAACCAGACCTACTTTACCAGAGGACGAAACCTTAGCTTTATCATCAGAAGGATTATTAACTTCACTCATACTAACGAAATATCTCAATAAAAGACGGGATTGATGGCGCGGAAGTATAGCGGATCAGCACTTACGTTGCATTCAAGAATCCATCAGCAGCACTACCCTAAAAGTAGGGTCGGTAGAGCCAGTTGTTAACGAATGTTACAAAGAAAGGCGAATTTTGTGGGACGCCGCACTATTTATGACCAGCTGGGCTATAAACGGTAGCATTTCTATATCATTTTCTTACATAAACATGGTGGCTAGGCCCTGATATTTATCTAATCTCACAATAACGGTAACGATTTTGCTTAAGAAAACGTGACTTAAGTAGTTTGTAGGTCGTTCACTTGCACAACAAAGCGTCAAATCGCACCAACTAAAACTGTGCAAGGTTTACAAACCAAGTGACGAGTAGATGTTGCGAGAGCAACAAGAGAGATTAGCATGAGCAGAAGTTTAATTTATCATACGCAACTGACCAGAAATGGTACGGTTAGCGTTGAATCAGAATCAGGTAGTGTTAACACACAATTAGATGCAGTTTCAAAAAGCGGAATTGTTCTACACTGTGATAATCAAGCACTCGCAAATATTTTCCCTAAAACTCCATCTCTTTCCCCAAAGCAATCAGTAAAACTGGATGTTGATTTTGGCTTGCCAGAAGTCGGTCGAGTAACAACAACGTGTGATGTTGTTTCATTACGACGTCTATCTCGAGACACATTCGAATTACAGATGAACTTTGCGGAGTTAAATGATCGTGCTGTTCGCGCTGTTGAACATTACGTTGAAAGACAATTACGTATTTCTCAGAATGCAAAGGTGACTCAACTGAATACGATCAACCTAGAGACACTTAGCAGCAACGAAGAGAAAGTACGTCACGTAGCTTGAAAGCTTAAGCAGGATCGCTAATCTCCTGCTTTAACTTTTAGATTTTCGTATTAAGAACTGGAACGTCTTCTTTTTCTTGCGCTTGTTTTGTCAATGCAGAAACAAGTTCCGCCTCAGGACGAGAAATACTGCAAGCGCTCATCAATTCTTCAACACTTGCTCCCATCCGTACTAAACGCCCTGCTTCTGAATAACTGACTTTAACTGGATCGTTACGATGTATCTCTTCGACGGATATCTCCAAGCTATCATGCTTATCAACAACACCCTGAATGCGCCTTCCCATACCAAGAGTTGAGTGGCTTAAGGCATTCAATTCTTTAGATAGCGCATCAATTTTTTTGATTAAACGTTTTTCTACCATGGCTTGTTTGCGCAAGGTAATGCCGCACGCAACTAAAGCAAAGATGGATGAACACGCTAACACTAACATTAGCGGATCAAGGATAATTCCAAACAACATAAGGTTTTCCTGTGGCTATAGCGATGCCATTTCTGCCCATTCTTCTTCAGACAGCATTTTTTCAAATTCAACCAAAATGATCAGCTCGCCATTTTTATTGCAAACACCTTGAATGAACCGTGCACTTTCATCGTTGCCAACGTTCGGCGCTGTTTCAACTTCTGACTGCTTCAAATAAACAACTTCTGCAACCGAATCAACAAGCACACCAACAACCTGACCCTCAAGCTCAAGTACAACAATGCGTGTCTGGTCTGTCACCTCAGCCTCTGGCAACCCAAAACGCGTGCGGGTATCAATGACCGTTACAACATTACCACGCAAATTGATAATGCCGAGCACGTAATGTGGCGCGCCAGGCACGGGAGCAATCTCTGAGTAACGCAAAACTTCCTGAATTTGCATAACATTAATGCCGTACGTTTCTTCATCTAAACGAAACGTGACATATTGAAGTACCTGATCTTCTAATTGATCAGAGTTATGAGCTGTACTTGAAGACATTGATCGCCTCTTACTGACCGCTTCCGCGATATTTATTGTTAAGAATTCGCCAAGTTATAAATGGCTCGTCATAGCTTAAATATAGAACATAGCGCACTCTGCGCCACCTTATTCACTCCGAAACATGCAACTTATTTTCATCAAGCAGATCGGCAAAACTATCTACATCTAGCAGAGCACACATTTTGTCTATGACAGTTCCTGCTAACCATGGCCGTTTACTGTTGCAAGTACGCCACTTAACTTGACTCTGTTGCAGCCTGACGGCATGAGAAACAGAGGTACATGCTAATGCCCAGTTAGTATCACCCAGTCGAATCACAAAGTCATAATCCTCGATACCTGATGCCTGCATTCGGCTAGGCATAACCCAGCGAGCTGTATCCACAACTTGCAGATTGCCGGCGTTGCTATTAAGCATCCCTAGGTACCAAGAACTTCTACCGACGATCGGCGTAATATCTGAATCGATACGATGAATCGAGCCCAGAGAAACTAAAGGTACTGCGAGCTGAAGACCTTTCACGTCAAACAAAAGCGCTTCGAATTCGGGCAAGTTCTTAAAGGAGTTTTCGCGCACTCGTACTTGAGGCGGCTCTGGCCCTGGCTCTGGCTCTGGCTCTGGCTCTGGCTCTGGCTCTGGCTCTGGCTCTGGCTCTGGCTCTGGCTCTGGCTCTGGCTCTGGCTCTGGCTCTGGCTCTGGCTC
>NZ_LWGF01000100.1:0-1389 GCF_001635355.1 Oleiphilus sp. HI0125 | reverse complement strand
TTGAATGAAATCGGTAACGAAGAAGTTCAGGTGAAGATTGTGAGTAGTGGTGTTGGTGGTATTACAGGTACAGATGCAAGTCTTGCGCTAGCAACCAATGCGGTTATTTTCGGCTTTAACGTTCGTGCTGATGCGCAAGCGAAAAAGATTATCGAAGAAGAATCCTTAGATCTTCGTTATTACAGCGTTATTTACGAGATTATCGATCATGTGAAACAAGCGCTTTCTGGTATGTTGGCGCCAGAATTCCGTGAAGACATTGTTGGTATTGCTGAAGTGCGTGACACCTTTAAGTCTCCGAAATTCGGTCAGGTTGCTGGTTGTATGGTTCTTGAAGGAACAATCTTCCGCAATAAGAAAATTCGTGTACTACGTGATGACATCGTTATCTTTGAAGGCGAGCTAGAATCGCTTCGTCGCTTTAAAGATGATGTAAACGAAGTTCGTTCGGGTACTGAATGTGGTATCGGTGTTAAGAACTATGACGTGAAAGTGGGCGACAAGATTGAGGTCTTCGATAAGGTCTCTATTGCGCGTACTTTGTCATAAGTTTTGTCATTAGAGGAGTTGTAATACATGGCACGAGAGTTTAGCCGTACTGATCGAATTGCCGATCAAATTCAAAAGGATTTGGCGACATTGATTCGTACCGAAATGAAAGACCCTCGTGTCGGTATGGTAACGATAAATGACGTTGAGGTTGCGCGAGACTTAGGTTTCGCCAACGTTTACGTTACTTTGTTGACCCTTGAAGAGAATGATGCGAATTCAGACGAAGTGAAGCAAACACTTAAGGTCTTAAATTCTGCGTCGGGCTTTTTTAGAAGTCAGTTAAGTAAGATGATAAAGCTGCGTACGATTCCGCAGTTGCGTTTTCACTTCGATAGCTCTGTTGGGCGTGGCCGTAAGCTTGACGCCCTAATTACGCAAGCGCGTAAGAAAGACGGTGCTGATGACGCGGCGAACGAACAAACTGATCAAGACCCTTCTTAGGCAACACTAAAAGATGGGTCGACGCAAAAAAGGGCGCCTTCTTGATGGCGTCCTTCTTCTTGATAAACCTCTAGATATTACAAGTAATGGTGCGCTGCAAAAGGTGCGTTGGCTTTTTGATGCACGAAGAGCTGGCCATACCGGTGCGCTTGATCCGCTTGCAACAGGTGTTTTGCCAATATGTTTTGGTGAGGCAACGAAGTTCGCGAAGTATCTACTAGAGTCTAGCAAAGCGTATTACACCACTGCTCAATTAGGCGAGATTCGTGAAAGCGGAGATAGCGAAGGTGAGTTGGTTGAGACGCGCAAGGTTCCAGATTTCTCGATTGCTCACATAGAGCAAAGTCTTGATAAGTTTCGAGGCGACACAATGCAAGTTCCGACGATGTGGTCTGC
>NZ_LWGF01000099.1:0-1027 GCF_001635355.1 Oleiphilus sp. HI0125 | reverse complement strand
ATCATGAAAATGAGATTGCGCAGAGCGAAGCGGCTACTGGCGAAACCTATGTGAATTACTGGATGCATGCCGGCGCTGTCCGGGTTAATAAAGAGAAGATGTCTAAGTCTTTGGGTAACTTCTTTACTATTCGCGAAGTGCTTGAAAAGTACTCTCCTGAAGTGGTGCGTTACTTCCTCACATCAAGCCAATATCGCAGTCAAATTGATTATTCGGAAGCGAGCTTAGCGGAAGCGCAAAGCGCGCTAGATCGTATGTATCAATCTTTGCGTGGATTAGAGATTTCAGAAGTTGATCTTGAGGTCTCTTATGTTGACCGTTTCAAATCGGCAATGTGTGATGATTTCAATACGCCAGTTGCGCTAGCGGTGTTGTTTGATTTGGTTAAGGCACTTAATTCAGCGAAAGATGCAGCTGAGAAAAATCAGCTTGCATTTACGTTGAAGCAATTGGCTGGCGTTCTTGGTTTGCTTGAGTCGGATCCAGATGCTTATTTTAAACAAGCGCCGACACAAGATGGTGGACTGGCTGAAGATGAAATTGAAGCGTTGATTGCTCAGCGACTTCAAGCGCGTGCGGACAAAAACTGGGCTGAGTCAGATCGCATACGTGATGAGTTAGCCGAACAAGGCATTGTTCTTGACGATGGTAAAGATGGGACAACCTGGCGTCGCGCTTAGTTTACAAGTGTTTATGTGTAAAAAAGGCGACCTAAGGGTCGCCTTTTTTATTGATACGATATTGCTTTAGTCGTGAAGCTGCTCTGCAGCGTATAAGGTGTTTTCCATAAGTGTCGCTACTGTCATTGGTCCGACTCCACCGGGCACGGGAGTAATCCAACCAGCGCGTTCTTTTGTGATATCAAATTCCACATCACCAACAAGCGTCCCGTCTTCTAGGCGATTGATACCTACGTCAATAACAATAGCGCCGGGTTTAATCCATTCGCCTTTAACAAGGCCAGGTTTGCCAACCGCTACAACTACGATATCAGCTTGAGATACTTTTTCGGGAAGGTTTTGGGTGA
>NZ_LWGF01000098.1:0-963 GCF_001635355.1 Oleiphilus sp. HI0125 | reverse complement strand
AACTAAAGGCTTCTTTGTTCTGTATGCCATTGAAAAAACTGCTTAAAAAGTTTGAGTTTAACACCGTTTGATAACAAGGAACGATACATTCAGGCAAAAAAAAAGCCGAGCTAATAAGCTCGGCTTTTTCAGTGTGCCACGATTATTGATCAATCAAACCATCTTTGATCAATTTAGGAGTGATAAACACTAGCAACTCACTACGCTCATTAATGTTTTGCGTCTTTTTAAACAGGTTACCTAGGTAAGGAATATCACCCAGGAACGGTGTCTTAGTTACTGTCGTAGATTCCTCCGACTGGAAGATACCGCCTAGGACAATAGTTTCACCATTGCCAACAAGTACCTGAGTAATTAGTTCATTAGTCGCGATACTTGGCACACCAGCAGTCTCTTGGCCACGATCATCCTGATTTACTTTCAGATCCATAATGATTTTATCGTCAGGAGTAATTTGCGGCGTTACTTCAAGAGACAATACAGCCTCTTTAAATGCAATAGAGGCAGCCCCAGAAGAAGTTGCTTCTTGGTAAGGAATCTCTTCACCAGACTTAATCGTTGCCGTTTGGCGATCCGCCGTTACAATTTTTGGTTGAGCAACGATTTCGCCTTTGCCATCGGCCTCGAATGCCGACAATTCTAAATCAAGCAAGTAATCGCCATTGCCAATACCAATGGCGATAGATGAAGCATTCGTACGTGTCACACCTAGATCAACCGCCAATGCGTCTGGGAATGTAACAGTATTGGTAGTTGTTAACTCGCCAAGAGTATTTTGAGAACCACCGAAACGCCAGAAAGTATCGCCATCTTGGTCACGGCCACCGCCACCCCAAGTAATACCCATTTCTTCAGTAATATTTGAACGTGCACGAACGATACGTGCTTCGATCAGCACTTGGCGCACTGGAATATCCCAGGTATCAACCAAAGTACGGATCTGATTCAATTTATCCGCAGTTT
>NZ_LWGF01000097.1:0-1622 GCF_001635355.1 Oleiphilus sp. HI0125 | reverse complement strand
CGGTTGCCGCGACCCTTGTTAACTCTGGAGCTGCGCTAGTATTTAATCGGGCTCCAGTCAATAATTTACCTGTTGTTAAAGACTACCTAAAGTCTAGTTTCAATGATCAGGGTGATCGATTCGGTTCAAGTGTTGCTTTGACGGATACTACTTTATTTGTGGGAGCTCCGTTTGAAGATAGCAACTCCTCGGTTATTAATACCGGAGAAAATCAGAATAATGCGCCGGTTGGCGGAGGACCATTAGACGGTAATTATGGTGCGGTTTATCAGTATATGCTTGATGAATTTGATGCTCTATCGATTAGCAATTACATCAAGGCTAAGCAACCCGTATCGGGGGCTAATTTCGGTGAGGTGATTGCTGCGGAAAATCGTTACTTGGTGATTGGTCAGCCGAGTGCCAGTTTCGAACTCAATAGCTCAACAATTCCTGCTCATGTAGAAATATATGATCATCAAAGTATTAGTGAAGCGCCGGTATACCTGAGTGTATATGATGACGAACAAGCTTTAGGTGGTTCAGTATTGAATGCTCGAGTTAAGTCTCTTTCATTGTTCGCGGGTATGTTAGCAATAGGTTTGCCGGAGGCAACGATTGATGGAGACACAAATGCTGGTGCGTTTGCTATTTGGGATTAGCCTGAGTTATTGAAGGCTATATCTCTGTTTTCAACGCACCAAGCATGACGAGTTTGAGTTGGCTTATAGTGTTGTCTCTCAGAGCTCGTTTTTTAGCTTTATCTAAAAATGTAAACTTTGCTCCCATTGCAATAATGATCGCGATCATTGCTTCAGCTACATTTTGCGTGTCTATATTTCGTGTAGCGCGAGACTGAAGATAATCACATAGCTCATTGATGAAATTATCTACTTCCAGACGAACAGCGCGCCTGAATTCATCGGAATAGCCCACTTGTTCTTGTAATAGAATACGAAAATGCACGGGATATTGTTCGAGAAACTCAATAAATGTATCGGTGGAAATATCAATTGCGCTGTCCGTATCATCGATACGTTGTCTTGTTTTTCTGAGCATCTGTCTCAGAAATAGACCAGCTTCCTCGACAAGAGCTAAACCAAGCTCTTCCATATCTGCGAAGTGTCTATAAAAGGAAGGAGCAGCGATACCTGCTTCGCGAGTAACTTCTCTTAGGCCAATGCTATCAAGGCTTCTTTGATCAGATAGAATTTTAAGCGCGGCATCTAAAATGGCTCTGCGTGTTCTAAGTTTTTGTTCTGCACGCGTCGTCATTAATAGTTACCTTCAGATTTATGTTGTTTCGATTTCGATTCTTGGCAGGTTTGGTTCTTGAAGCGAAACTTTGTCAGTCGGGGCTGCAATCAAAGAAGTGCCAGTAATAATCTCAATATTATCCTGATTTCTAACCGAGCAGTCCATCTCAACACGGTTGTGTGCTAGCTTCTCTTTAACAGTTAGCGTCACTGTTAGTGTGTCTCCGAGTCTAACAGCTTCATTGAACTTTAAATTTTGCTCCAGATGTACTGTCCCGGGACCTGGAATAACAGTAGATAAAGCCGCAGAAATAAGAGAGCCTGCCCACATTCCATGGCCTATACGCTCTTTGTAAGTGGTTTTTTTTGCGTATTCCGCATCCAAAG
>NZ_LWGF01000096.1:0-795 GCF_001635355.1 Oleiphilus sp. HI0125 | reverse complement strand
GGACCCTGAGGCGCGTCAAGAGACGATCAATCAAATGCGCTTGCAGCTTGGCTTTCCTGAGGAACGAATTGCGCAGTTGGAAGAAGAAGATCAACGTCGTGATGAGCAGTGGACGAAAGGCTATGCCTATATGGAGGCGAGAACCGCACTTCTTGAGAGTTATACCGGAGAAGATTTAGAAACCGAGTTAGATATTTTGCGTCTTACGCATTTTGATGACCGTACCGCTTATTCGCTTAAGCAAGAAGAAACCATTGGAATGATGCGTTTTGACCGCCCCAGAGTGTATGGCATGAATTAATTTATCCTGCCCTCTTTAAAGAACACGCGAAAGCGTGTTTTTTCGTTTTATATCTAACGAATTTTTTGATCTGACTTAACGGATAACCTAACTTGCAGATAATTTTGTGATGAGCTTCGCATTAATAATGTAAACATGGCCATTATTGATAGGTTTGCATAAAAAGCGAACAGATGGTTGGACTTTGTTCGTGAACTGACTCCAACTGTGAATTTTTGTTAAGTAGGATTTTCGCTCCACTTTAAATCTAAAAATAAGGAAGGTTGGAGAGAACAATGACTTATCTTAAATCAGTAATAAACAAGCTTGCTAAAGCAGCAACTGTCGCTGCCGTAGCTTTCACTGTAGTAGGTTGTGTTGGTAATCCCTATGATGAGGATGTATCAGACCGTGGTGGACGTAACGACGTAATCAGTGTGGGTGACTCGATCTTTGACTTAAATGGTGTGATTCAAGAGACTCTTGAAGCAAACATGGGTCAAGAGTTCCGTGAT
>NZ_LWGF01000095.1:0-1149 GCF_001635355.1 Oleiphilus sp. HI0125 | reverse complement strand
TGCCGTTTGGAAAGGCTTGCTTAAGTTCGGTACCAAGCGAACCAGTTTTGCTACTTGCTGCGGGCACAGGTTTCGCACAGATGAAGAGTTTAATTGAATACTTGCTTGGCAACGGATTTGATAAAGAGCTCAGTTTGTATTGGACCGCTCGCAAAGAAAGTGATTTGTATGCGCTCGACTATGTTAAAGATCTAGAAGATCGGTACGAGAATGTGCATATTCAAACTATTGTTGCTGATGATGACCAAGAGCAGAGCCAGAGCACTCAGCACCACTCCTTGCTAGCTGATGCAGTGTTAGAAGGGCATGGTGACTTGTCTGGCTTTAAGGTCTTTGTTGCGGGGTCGCCTCGCATGGTTTACTCAGCAATGGATGCTTTAGAGGATGCAGGCCTCGAGCATGAGAATTTCTATTCTGACGTGCTTGAGTACGTGAGTCGTGATCAGATCTAGATCATAAATTCAGCAGGGTTAACGATTTGGCTTAACCTCGTGTATTTACTAACGGGGCTGAGGTAATTCAGGAAGGTGCAATTGCTGCATTAAATGCTCTAGTTGTTTGTCGGTATCCTGTGCTGGCTTGTTCAAGTGGCAAGATAATCGATAGAGCTCGGCGCTCGCTTCTAGTGAAGGTTGCTGAGCTAGGCTCGATGAAAAGTACTCTTGCGCTTTTCCCCAAAGCTCACATCGTAATGATAGTCGCCCAAGCGCTAACAGCAAACGTGGGCTATTAGGTCGCGACTTTAACCATTTTTCAGCATGTANCAATTGCTTCGTCGCGTCTTTGCCCTTTGCTCGCCCATACGCATCGATCAGATTTTCGCTCCACGATTTTTCTAGGGCTTTTCGAAGTATGACTTCTGATTCAGCACTTAAGCCGACACTCATTAGCTCTCTCACATAGGCGTGAATGACGTGCTCATCAAAGCGATATTTACTTGGTACACGCTGCCATACTTCAGCAAGAGATGACTCCAAACTTTCGACATAAACACCATTTTTTTGCTCGGTTTTAAGGCGTGTAGCATAGGTCGCAAATAATTTTGCCCACGCTTGTCGTTCAAAATCTGCACTTAAGTTTAGCTGTTGAGCAAGATCTCCTTCAAAGCACGCAACAAGGTGCTCCCAATCTTCCAACGCGCGATAAACT
>NZ_LWGF01000094.1:0-2007 GCF_001635355.1 Oleiphilus sp. HI0125 | reverse complement strand
GCCGTACTATCCATTCGAAGAAGATTGCATCCATTGGCACGAAACCGCAAAGGCAGCTGCTGACCCTTTTGGCGAAAACGTATACGACGAACATAAGCGCTGGTGTGATGAGTATTTTTATTTAAAACATCGTGAGGAAACACGCGGTGTTGGCGGTTTATTTTTCGATGATTTGAACGAATGGGGCTTTGAGCGTTCTTTTGCTTATATGCAAGCGGTAGGTGATAGCTACACAAAAGCTTATGTCCCAATTATTGAGAAACGAAAAGACCATGAATATGGTGAGCGCCAACGTGACTTTCAATTATATCGCCGCGGTCGCTATGTTGAGTTCAATTTAGTGTTTGATCGTGGGACATTGTTTGGTTTGCAGTCGGGCGGACGAACAGAATCAATTTTGATGTCACTACCTCCGCTTGTTAAGTGGGGATACAACTGGCAAGCAGAAGAGGGCTCAGAAGAAGCGCGACTTAATGCATTTTTATCGCCACGAGATTGGTTGAAGGGGTAGTACAAATATGGATCGTTATGCGGTGATTGGAAATCCAATTGAACACAGTAAATCCCCATTTATTCATGCCCAGTTTGCGAATAAAACTGGCGAACAGCTTGTATATGAGCGAATCTTGGGCCGTATCGATGCTTTTGAGGAAGACGTAAAAGACTTCTTTTCAGACGCTAATAACAAAGGTTTAAACGTAACTGTTCCATTCAAAGAAAAAGCCTTTGCAATGTGTGACGTTCTCAGTCCTCGGGCTCAAATTGCCGAAGCGGTAAATACGCTCTACATGAAAGATGGCAAACTTTATGGCGACAATACCGATGGGTGCGGGCTAGTACGAGATATTCAAGAGAATTTTCAGGTCTCGTTGGCAGGAAAGCGCGTCTTACTGATTGGTGCAGGGGGGGCATCTAAGGGTGTTTTACTCCCGATTCTTGAGGCAGCTCCAAGTCAGTTGGTAGTTAGCAACAGAACTTTTTCTAAAGCTGAACAGCTTGTCGGCCGATACAAACAAAGACCTGAAATTGTTGCATGCGGTGCAGAGTTAACAGCAGAGAGTTTTGACGATTTATCGAGTGCATTTGATCTGGTGATCAATGGAACTTCTGCTAGCCTTTCAGGAGAGCTTCCGAAAATTTCTTCTGAGATCTTTTCAAGCGAAACGCATGTTTACGACATGATGTACGGGGACCAAGAGACGGTCTTCAATTGTTGGGCCAAAGACAGCGGCGCAACAATGACCATGGATGGTTTAGGTATGCTTGTAGAACAGGCGGCGGAAGCATTTCGTGTGTGGCGAAATGTTCAACCTAATACCGCGCATTGTATTGCAGCACTACGATAACGATCGGCATAAAACGAAAGCAGGTAAAGTATGGATTTAGCGACCCTGATAGGGATGCTAGCTGGTGCGGCAGTTATTATCGGCGCAATTTTGCTGAACTCCAGCATTTTGGATTTCGTCAATATCCCAGGTCTAGGGATAGTGATTGTTGGCACACTGTTTATCACCTTGATCAAGTTCCGTTTAAGTACGATTGGCGATGCTTTTAAGCTCGCATTTTCGACTGTCTTTATGGATAAAACGGAAAACCCAGTAGTCTTGATTGGGCAGGTGCGCGAATTAGCAACTGTTGTTCGTAAAGAGGGCATTCTCGGTCTTGAAAACGTAGAGATCGAAGATGAATTCTTGAAGAAAGGTATAAGCCTTTGTATTGACGGTCACCCACCAGAGTTTATCGAAGAGATTCTGATTCAAGATCTGAGTCAGCGTACTGAGCGTTACGAGACGGCTGAAAAAGTATTTAAAGGAATGGCGGAAACTGCGCCAGGAATGGGGATGCTTGGAACGCTAGTGGGTCTCGTTCAGATGTTGAATGCGATGTCTGACCCGTCTTCTGTTGGTCCTGCGATGGCTGTGGCCTTGTTAACAACCTTCTATGGGGCATTTATTGCACAGTTGATTGCTATTCCATGCGCCGAAAAATTAGGCATGAAAGCGACCG
>NZ_LWGF01000093.1:0-1089 GCF_001635355.1 Oleiphilus sp. HI0125 | reverse complement strand
TAAGGGTAAGTTCCCGCGTCGTAAACCTAGATAAACAAGGTGATCGCTGGCATGTCACAGTTCAGAACGTAAAGTCTGGTGAACGTACGGTATTTAATTCAGGTTTTGTATTCATTGGTGCTGGCGGCGCTAGCTTATCTTTACTGCAAAAATCTGGCGTCAAGGAAGCTAAAGGTTATGGAGGCTTCCCAGTCTCAGGTATTTGGTTAGCATGCCAGAACGAAGAGCTTGCGTTGTCTCACAACGCGAAGGTATATAGCCAAGCGGAGGTAGGTGCACCACCTATGTCTGTACCTCATTTAGATACACGTTACATTGATGGTAAGCCTGCACTACTGTTCGGACCGTTTGCAGGCTTTACGACGAAATTTTTAAAACAAGGCAACATCCTAGATCTTATTCGTAGCGTACGTTTAGACAATATTGCCAACCTTTTACACGTTGCTCGTAACAACTGGTCTCTTACGCAGTACTTAGTAAAAGAAGCACTCAGTTCACGTGACGCAAGACTTACTCACTTAAATGGGTTCTTACCACAAGCTGATCATAGCGAATGGCAGTTACGCCGTGCGGGTCAGCGCGTGCAAATCATTAAAACAGGAGTACAAGGAAAAGGCTCTTTGGAATTTGGAACAGAAGTATTAGCAACCAAAGATCGCTCTTTGGCGGCACTTATGGGTGCCTCCCCAGGTGCGTCGACCTGTGTATCAGCAATGCTTGATGTCATTGAACGTTGTATGCCTGAACTGACTCAAGGCAGTCACTTAGTCACGCTTCAATCGCTAATTCCAAGTTACGGACACTCATTGAAAAACGATGCTCAACTCTTAGCAAATGTTAGAGCATTTACACATTCAACACTGGGCTTATCAGATTCAGTAAGCACAGTGCCAAGCTTTTTAGAATCAAACCCTCATATGGAGTCAACCTTATGTTGATCGGAATTCCAAAAGAATCTCAAGCACAAGAAAATCGCGTTGCGATTATTCCTGCTGGCGTGCCAGAACTGCTTGAGGCCGGTTACGAAGTTATCGTTGAACAAGGTGCTGGCGACGGCGCACACTTTACCGATGAAGAGTACCGCAGTAG
>NZ_LWGF01000092.1:0-880 GCF_001635355.1 Oleiphilus sp. HI0125 | reverse complement strand
TCATCTATTGAAACGCTGAATACTTTTCTGCTCGATTACAAGCATACGTTGGTAAGGTTAGAGCATGTCACCTCGGACACCGAAGTTAAAATTACCCAAACCTTGAGGCTGCTGAATACAGAGAACATACGTTTATTTGAGTCAGCTGCGAGTCGACGAATTCGCGAATTTATCCAATCTTGAGAAGCACGTGTTTCCACCAGCCATAACCTCCGCTGTACTAGTTTTGTACAAGTTGAACTGCGAAATTTGAGCCTCTAATACAAATCCATTTGATACTCATACAGAGTACTTTATCGTCGAGTTTATAAACTCACTGACTCCATAACTAAGAAGATGATGATGAAGACGATGATAGAAAAACATCGCGTCGCTCAGCGGTGCTTTTCGATAGGCCCTGTGTCTGCGGCTTATGAACTCATGGTGGACGCGGGGGAGGTGCGACGAGATGACGCGCAAGTTGCTCTAGCAGCAAAATTAGATGACTTGCATGAGTCTCTTGCCTCGCTCCCGCCAGTACCCTTNCTTACCGACGAGCAGATAGAGAGCAGCCGTTCAAGCAGCAGACCACTGTTACTGGCACGATCTATGGCATCCGCCCAGTCTTTTCTTCGAAAGAAGTTTCATTTATGGTCCTTTGGTCTACCACCTCGGGGGATTTACATTCATGGACCGGTCGGGGTCGGCAAGAGTTTTCTAATGGATCTCTTTTACGCGTCGGTTAATGTTTTTGATGATTCGCGCTGCAATAATGACAGATTCAAACACGCAAAAATTACCAAACGCCGCGTCCACTTTCATGAATTCATGCTAGACGTCCATCATCGAATCTTTGTCTACAAACAGAAGCACCCACGAGGTGATGCGATTCCCATCATTG
>NZ_LWGF01000091.1:0-804 GCF_001635355.1 Oleiphilus sp. HI0125 | reverse complement strand
CGGCATTGTTGCTCTACACACCGGAGTAAAGGCGTAGTGAACATCTTTAGCCAACCTTTATTCCAACAGTTCGCACCTAGCGTTGAGAAAACACTCAACGCTACCTTATCTATGGATCCAGGTTCAGAACAAAAACTAAAGCCTCTTAATGGCTGTGTGCTCGAACTACGTATTAGCAATCTAAATCAATCGCTATTCATTGGCGCAAAAAACAATCGCATCTTACTTTTATCTGCAGAGCAAGCTCCAACAGTCACCATGACCGCCAGCCTGTCAGGACTATTAAAATTGGCCGCTTATAGAGACACTGCCACTCTACTGAACTCAGGCGACCTTGCGTTTACTGGTGATGCCGTACGCGCACAACAAATTCAGCGTTTTGCAGATAATTTAGATATCGACTGGGAAGGCTTGCTAGCTAACTTCATTGGCGATACACCAGCAAAATTTATCAGCAGCGGCGCAAAACAAAGCATCACCATTGCAAAGACCTTCAGCAAAAACTTCGTGAAAGACCTAGAAGAGTTCGTAAAATACGAACTTCGTTTACTTCCTTCTCGCGCATTAGCCAACAAGCAATTCGAAGCGATAGACCAACTCCGTTTGGCCGGAGATCGCCTAGAAGCAAGAGTAAGATCACTTTCGAAACGCATCAAGCGAGGTTAGTTTGGCTGCCGACTTAGGAACTAAAAAGTTAAGCAGGGCCTTCAAAATATTATGGGTGACTTGCCGTTATCGCTTAGATGACTTTCTTCCACTAACTTCGCTCCCTACCTCACTGCGATTACTGCTTATTCTGGCTCC
>NZ_LWGF01000090.1:0-14020 GCF_001635355.1 Oleiphilus sp. HI0125 | reverse complement strand
TTAATACACTCATTACGCTTGACCTCCCGCCGCTGCGACTACTGATTCCGCTGCGTTGGTAAGGCTTGTTGCAGCAATAATATCAAGCCCACTTTCTGCAAGTGTTTTAGCACCAAGTTCAGCGTTGTTGCCTTCTAAACGAACAACTACAGGAACTTCAACACCGACTTCTTTTACTGCGCCAATGATGCCTTCTGCAATCAGGTCACAACGAACAATACCACCGAAGATATTTACCAATACGGCCTTTACGTTGCTATCAGAAAGAATAATTTTGAATGCTTCAGTTACACGCTCTTTAGTTGCACCACCACCAACATCAAGGAAATTTGCTGGAGCGCCACCGTGAAGCTTAACGATGTCCATAGTGCCCATCGCAAGACCTGCACCGTTCACCATACAACCAATGTTGCCATCAAGGGCTACGTAATTGAGTTCCCATTCAGCCGCGTGTGCTTCGCGCTCATCTTCTTGCGAAGGATCGTGCATCTCACGTAACTTCGGCTGACGATACATCGCATTACTATCAATGTTAATTTTTCCGTCTAGGCAGTGGATGTTGCCCTCAGGAGTAATTACGAGAGGGTTGATTTCTAACAACGCTAAATCGTAATCATGGAAAAGTTTAGAGAGCCCCAAAAACAACTTCGTGAACTGCTTAATCTGATCGCCAGCGAGACCAAGTTGGAACGCTAGATCGCGTGCTTGGTATGGTTGAGCACCTACTAAAGGATCGATTTCTGCTTTCAGAATTTTTTCTGGCGTTTCTTCTGCAACGGTCTCAATCTCAACACCGCCTTCGGTAGACGCCATGAATACAACGCGACGCGTAGAACGATCTACAACAGCACCAAGATAAAGTTCTTGGTCAATATCAGTACAAGACTCAACTAAGATCTTACTCACTGGCTGGCCGTTTTCGTCGGTCTGGTAAGTCACCAAGTTTTGGCCTAACCATTTTTCAGCAAAGGCTTTGATCTCTTCTTTGCTATCGACGAGTTTTACCCCACCCGCTTTACCACGCCCACCGGCGTGAACTTGCGCTTTAACGACCCACTTGTCGCCGCCGATTTTGTCAGCAGCGGCTGCAGCCTCTTCCGCTGTATCACAGGCATACCCTTGTGATACTGGCAGTCCGTACTCAGCAAAGAGTTGCTTTGCCTGATACTCATGTAAGTTCATAGCTTATTCCGTTGTATTAATGAGTGAGCGGCAGGCGTACGACTAACACCACAAACCTGCCCCTAGTTAACACCTATACTTATAGGCGAATCTAAATTATGTATTATTTGCGTTTCTTTCTGTTTGCTACGTGAATAGCGTGTCCTGAAACAGCTAAAGCCGCCTCGTGCACAGATTCAGAAAGCGTAGGGTGCGCAAACATTGTCAAACCAAGGTCCTCAGAACTAGAACCAAATTCCATCGCGATCACAGCTTGGGCAATAAGTTCAGATGCGCTAGGTCCAATGATATGCACTCCTAGAATGCGATCCGTTTCTTCATGCGCAAGAATTTTAACCATTCCCGCCGTCGCGTTTGTCGCCATCGCTCGGCCGCTTGCAGCAAAAGGTGCAATACCAACATTGTATGGAACGCCATCAGCTTTGAGCTGCTCTTCATTTTGACCACACCATGCTAGTTCTGGGTGCGTATAAATAACACCCGGAATAATATCGTAATTGACCTGCGTCTTTTGACCAGCAATACGCTCGGCAACCATGACGCCCTCTTCAGAACCTTTGTGCGCAAGCATTGGACCGCGAACAACATCACCGATCGCATAGACACCGGGCACATCAGTCTGGCAATGATCATCAACATAGATAAAACCGCGCTCATCCAAATTGATACCACTATCTGGAGACAACAAACCATCGGTAACAGGAGCTCGACCAACTCCAACGATTAACTTATCGACTTTAAGTTCTTGATCGCCTTTAGCATCTTTGTACTGAACGTTCACGAGACCGCGCTTAACATCTGTACCTTGAACCATAGATTTAAGACGAATATCGAGGCCTTGCTTCTTAAACTGCTTTAGCGCTTCTTTTGCGATTTGTTGATCAACAGCACTCAAAAACGTGTCCTGAGCTTCCAGAACCGTAACTTCCGATCCAAGACGAGCCCAAACGCTGCCTAGCTCAAGGCCAATAACGCCTGCGCCAATCACACCAACTCGTTTTGGAACTTCTGTGAATTCGAGAGCGCCCGTTGAGTCAACAATGTACCCCTCAGTTATAGGGGCTGGCGGAATCTCAATAGGCTTAGATCCCGTTGCGATAATAACGTTTTCAGCCTCATAGCTTGAAACCTTCCCATCATTATCTGTCACTTCAACTTTCTTACCTGCTAGCACTTTTGCAGTACCGTGAATGGACGTTACGCCATTCGCCTTAAAGAGCATACCAACGCCACCAGTAAGGTTTTTAACGATGGTTTCTTTACGACCCATCATTTTTGGCACGTCTATTTCAACATCGTCTGCAGAGATACCATGAATATCGAAGTCGTGCTTAGCTTCCTCATACTTATGAGATGACTCTAAAAGCGCTTTGGAAGGGATACACCCAACATTTAGACATGTCCCACCAAGAACAACCTTTCCGTTGTCACTGGTCCATTTTTCAACACAAGCAGTTTTTAGCCCTAACTGAGCCGCACGAATCGCTGCAACATACCCACCAGGGCCTGCGCCAATGACAATAACGTCATATTTATTTGACATAATTTTCCCGCCTGAATTAGATATCTAAAAGAATACGTGCTGGATCTTCGATCAACTCTTTGATCGTTACCAAGAATTGCACAGCTTCCTTACCATCGATCATTCTATGATCGTAGCTAAGTGCTAGATACATCATTGGCAGTATCACAACTTCACCGTTGACCGCCATAGGACGTTCTTGGATTTTGTGCATACCCAAAATCGCAGTCTGCGGTGGATTAAGAATAGGCGTTGACATTAACGACCCAAACACACCGCCATTAGAGATAGTGAACGTGCCACCTGTCATCTCCTCGATCGTTAACTTGCCATCGCGAGCCTTACCACCAAATTCCTTAATCGAAGATTCAATTTTCGCTAGGCTCATAGTGTCCGCATCACGGAGAATTGGTACAACCAAACCTTTCTCTGTTGATACAGCAACACCAATGTCTTGATAGCCATGGTAAACAATGTCATTACCGTCTATCGAAGCGTTCACTGCAGGGAATCGTTTGAGTGCTTCAGCCGCGGCCTTAACAAACAAAGACATAAACCCTAGCTTCGTTCCGTTGTGTGTTTTCTCAAATAGATCTTTATACTGCTTTCGCAAATCCATTAACGGCTTCATGTTGACCTCGTTGAAAGTCGTCAACATTGCTGTATTTTGGCTAGCATCAAGCAAGCGACGTGCAATACTTGCTCTCAAACGCGTCATTGGTACGCGTTTTTCTGGGCGTTCACCAACAAACTGTGGCGAATCAGGCGCTGCTGCAACTGGAGCAGATGCAGGCGCTGCAGCAGGCTTTTCACTCAGATATTTCACGATATCTTCTTTTGTAATACGACCGTCTTTACCTGTTGCAGCAACACGAGATACATCAACATTATTCTCGTCGACAAGTTTTCGCGCTGCAGGGCTCATGATTACATCGCCAGATGCAGCTGCTGCATCTTCAGCGACTTGCGCAGCAGGTTCTGCCGCTGGTGCAGGTTCGGAACCAGCTACACCGGCTTCAAATTTACCAATCAATTCACCAGAGAGAACAACATCGCCCTCTCCTTTAACGATTTCTGAAACAACACCATCTTCAGGTGCTACGACTTCTAGTACTACTTTATCTGTTTCAATATCGACGATTAACTCGTCTCGAGAAACTTGTTCTCCAGGCTGCTTGTGCCACGTAGCGATGGTGCCATCTGCTACAGATTCTGGGAAGGTTGGCGCTTTGATTTCTATAGACATTTCCAATCCTTAAAATTTATTCGTTATCGAAAGCTTGTTTAACAAGGGCTGCCTGTTCCTCGACATGAACAGAGGTATAACCTGCTGCTGGTGAGGCTGAACCTTCACGCCCGGCATAACGCAAATAGACTTTTTCAGT
This sequence comes from Oleiphilus sp. HI0125, assembly GCF_001635355.1. Lineage (NCBI taxonomy): Bacteria > Pseudomonadati > Pseudomonadota > Gammaproteobacteria > Oceanospirillales > Oleiphilaceae > Oleiphilus > Oleiphilus sp. HI0125. The sequence continues at coordinate 9,931 of NZ_LWGF01000090.1, read as the reverse complement.
GACTTCTTTTAGAGCTCCGCGCATTCGATGCTGAGTTGGATACCAAGCACCTTGGTTTTGTGGTTCTTCCTGGCACCAAACGACATCTTTTAGCTTCGGATATTCGTTGAATACGGAAACTAAGTCGTCGTGAGGGAATGGATAGAGCTGCTCAATACGAACAATCGCTGTATCTGTGATCTCATTATTACGACGATAATCAAGTAAGTCGTAATAAACTTTACCGCTACACAAAATAACCGACGTCACTTTCCTAGGGTTAAGGTCTTCAACTTCTCCGATGACCGTCTGGAATGTTCCATTGCTCAAATCATCAAGCGTAGAAATCGCTTCCTTATGACGCAGTAAGCTTTTTGGAGTAATCGCGACCAAAGGCTTACGCAAAGGACGTTTAACCTGACGACGCAACATATGAAATACCTGCGCAGGCGTTGTTGGAACACATACTTGAATATTGTGCTGCGCACAAAGCTGCAAGTATCGCTCGAGACGAGCTGAACTGTGCTCCGGCCCTTGACCTTCATAGCCATGAGGTAGAAGCATGGTTAATCCACACAAACGTCCCCACTTCTGCTCACCACTTGTAATGAACTGATCGATCACTACCTGAGCACCATTCGCAAAGTCACCAAATTGAGCTTCCCAAATCACTAGCGCATTTGGATTAGTTGTGGAATAGCCGTATTCAAAAGCAAGAACAGCTTCTTCTGATAGCAAAGAATCATATATCTCTAAACGAGGCTGATCTTCACTCAAATTTGCCAATGGAATATAAGCCGAACCATCTTTCTGATTATGAAGTACGGCGTGTCGGTGTGAAAACGTCCCTCGACCTACATCTTGACCCGTAATACGAATGTCATGTCCTTCATTTAACAATGTTGCATAAGCCATCGTTTCGCCGTATCCCCAGTTAAGAGGCAAGGCGCCTTGGTCCATCTTCTTACGATCTTCGATAATTTTTTGCACCTGACGCTGAATAGGAAGACCATCAGGTGTAGACTGCAATTTCTTTCCGAGCTTCTGTATTGTCTTAAGAGCAACACCCGTTTTCGCACGAGCGGTCCACTCGTGCCCCAAATAAGGCGCCCAATCAACATGCATCTTAGAGGTAGGCTCCAATACCAAACTGCGAGTTACATGCTCGCCGTTATCTAGTGCCGCTCTATAGTCATCCTCAAGTTTTTTGCTTTGCTCCGCAGTAATAAACCCAAGTTCGACAAGCTTGCTCGAATAAATGGTGCGAGTAGTTGGCAATTTTTTAATTATGTCATACATCAAAGGCTGAGTACCTGAAGGTTCGTCAGCTTCGTTATGACCACGACGGCGATAACAAACCAAGTCAATCACAACATCGCTTTTAAACTCATTGCGATAATCAAGCGCAACTTGAGTTGCAAACAATACTGCCTCTGGATCATCGCCGTTAACATGCAGTATTGGAGCATGAATCATCTTAGCAACGTCAGTACAGTATTCAGTTGATCGCGCATCGACACGTTTGTTAGTAGTAAAGCCAACCTGGTTATTGATTACGATATGAATCGAGCCGCCAGTCTTGTATCCACGCGTCTGAGACATCTGAAATGTCTCCATCACCACGCCTTGACCGGAAAACGCAGCATCGCCGTGCATAATAATCGGCAACACACTATTACCAACAGCATCTTCGCGACGATTTTGTCTTGCCCGAACCGAGCCCTCAACCACAGGAGATACAATCTCAAGGTGAGAAGGATTAAATGACAAGGCTAAGTGTGCCTCACCACCCGGAGTCATAACGTTAGATGAGAAACCTTGGTGATATTTCACGTCACCCGAGCTATCAATCAACTTCTTGCCATCAAACTCGTCGAAAAGGTCTTTGGGGTTTTTACCGAGAGTATTAACCAGTACATTAAGACGACCACGGTGAGCCATGCCAATAACGATCTCTTTCGCGCCATAACCACCGGCACGTTGGATCAGCTCATCGACAAGAGGAATTAAGCTTTCCCCGCCTTCTAAGCCAAATCGTTTTGTCCCCGGATAACGAGAACCAAGATATTTCTCTAAACCTTCGGCAGCGGTAAGACGCTCTAAAAGATGAAAGCGCGTATCTCTTTCATATTCAGGCTTACCTTGTACGGATTCCAATCGCGCGTGAAACCATGCGCGCACCTTTGTATCAACGATGTGCATATATTCAGCACCAATTGAAGAACAATAGGTTTGTTTTAACCCTGAGACAATGTCTCTCAGTGGTAAGGTTTCAGGACCAAAAGCCAAACTACCTGTTTGAAACTCTGTATCTAAATCCGCTTCACTCAATCCATGATAAGAGAGATCTAAATCTTCAACATTCTCACGCTCCATTAACCCCAAAGGATCAAGCGACGCCGCTTGATGCCCACGAATTCGATAAGCACTAATCAGCTGAAGCACTTTAACTTGCTTCGCATCATGCTCTGACACTGCGCTTGCAGGAGTTGCAGAGCTAGCTGTTAACGCTTTGTTTTTTGAAATATGGAGAAATTGCTCGCGTACCGTAGAATGCGGTACGTCTTTGGCTGAATAGCCATCGACACGAGGAAGTTGATCAAAATAAGAACGCCACTCTTCTGGCACACTATTGGGATCGCTTAGATAAGAGTCATAAAGTTGTTCAACATAAACTAAATTGCCACCGGCCAGATGGGATGTCTGCCAGAGTAGCTCCATGTTGTTGTCTTGCATTAAATATTCGCCTTGTTAGCATCAAATGCGGACCGAGTTTTCCTTAAAAGCAATGAACACAAGCACGAAAAAGCGATTGCGAAACTTCCTTGGTTTGGGGGGATAACCCCGTCCCGGTATTTGAACACACCTTCGCCGCCTTTTAAGCAGCAAACTGCTCTAAAACTGCCCTTCACGTTATTGGGATAGCAAATAACAAAAAGGAGCAATAGATCCCGTCTAGTATAGCGACTTTTACATTAATTTGAGAAATATTTACCGACTTTTAAGCAAAAAAAAGCCGCTTAACAAAGCGGCTTTTAATTTGCTGCTCAACAAGTGAACAATTAAGTAGAACGCTGCAACAACATTCCACGAATATGACCGATTGCGCGTGTCGGATTTAATCCCTTAGGACAAACGTTCACACAGTTCATAATGCCACGGCAACGGAAGACACTAAACGGGTCATCCAAGTCTGCCAATCGCTCTTGTGTAGCCGTATCACGAGAATCAGCTAAGAAACGATAAGCCTGCAAAAGACCTGAAGGTCCAACAAACTTATCAGGGTTCCACCAGAAAGAAGGACAAGCAGTTGAACAACATGCACACAAGATACATTCGTATAGACCGTCTAGTTTCTCGCGCTCTTCAGGAGTTTGTAGACGCTCAATAGCTGGAGCCGGCGTATCATTAATCAAGAACGGCTTAATTTTCTCGTACTGCTTGTAGAACATAGACATGTCCACAACCAAGTCACGGATAACTGGAAGCCCAGGAAGCGGACGAATAACCAACTTCCCTTTCTTAACAACATCCGATAACGGCGTAATACAAGCAAGTCCATTTTTACCATTCATGTTTAAACCGTCAGACCCGCAAACACCCTCACGGCACGAGCGACGATATGCAACAGATGAATCTTTCGCCTTCACAAGGTGAAGCACATCAAGAACCATCAAGTCTCTACCCTCAGGAATCTCGACTTCGATGTCTTCCATGTAAGGAACCTGATCTTTCTCAGGATTGTAGCGATAAATACTAACTAACATTGATAACTCCTAGTATGAGCGAACTTTCGGAGGGAAAGCCTCTACCGTTTTCGGCGCAAAGTTCACGTCACGCTTTGTCAATTCCTTGGTCACTGGGTTAAAGATGGAATGCTTCAACCAGTTCTCATCATCACGCTCAGTAAAGTCATTACGAGCGTGCGCACCACGACTCTCTTTACGACCTTCAGCACTCACTGCCGTAGCAACTGCCACTTCGTAAAGGTTATCAAGCTCAAGCGCTTCAATACGCGCAGTATTGAAAGCTTGACTCTTATCTTCAAGATGTACGTTCTTCAAACGCTCTCCGATCTCTTCAAGCATTTTCAGACCTTTCTGCATGCTTTCACCTTCACGGAATACACCAAAGTAAAGCTGCATCGTACGCTGCAAATCTTCTTTAACAGCAACCGTACTCTCACCAGAAGTAGAGCTATTCAAGCGATTAACTCGAGACAATGCCTGCTCAACATCGGACTCACTAGCCTCGTCATGAACAAGACCTTCGCGAATAGATTTCTCAATTTGTAGGCCCGCTGCGCGTCCAAATACGACCAAGTCAAGCAGCGAGTTACCACCAAGACGGTTCGCACCATGAACAGATACACAAGCAGCCTCACCACAAGCGTATAAACCTTCTATGATTTGATCGTTACCGTTTGAGTCCTGCATGATCGCTTCACCACCAATGTTAGTAGGGATACCACCCATCATGTAGTGACAAGTTGGAACAACAGGAACCGGCGCTTTCACTGGATCAACGTGCGCAAATGTCTTCGACAATTCACAAATACCAGGAAGGCGCAAATTCAAGGTCTCTTCACCCAGGTGATCAAGCTTAAGAAGAACGTGGTCTTTCTTCGGACCACAGCCACGACCTTCAAGAATCTCCATCACCATAGAGCGCGCAACAACATCGCGTCCAGCAAGGTCTTTAGCATTCGGCGCATAACGTTCCATGAAACGCTCACCTTCACTGTTAATCAAGTAACCGCCTTCACCACGACAACCTTCAGTAACGAGAGTACCCGCGCCATAAATACCAGTCGGGTGGAACTGCCACATTTCCATGTCTTGACCATGGAAGCCTGCACGCAATGCCATACCCATGCCATCACCAGTATTGATCAATGCATTCGTAGTCGATTCATAAATACGACCAGCACCGCCTGTCGCCATGACAGTCGCTTTCGCTTTGATATATACCGTCTCACCAGTTTCGATACAGATAGCGATAACGCCTACAACAGCACCTTTCTGGTTCTTAACCAAATCTACCGCATACCATTCATTAAGGAATGTCGTTCCACCTTTCAAGTTACCTTGATAGAGCGCATGCAACAAAGCGTGACCAGTACGGTCAGCCGCTGCGCAAGTACGTGCCGCTTGAGTTGGGTTGTCAGGCCCTTTTGATTGACCGCCAAACGGACGCTGGTAGATACGACCTTCTTCTGTTCGAGAGAAAGGAAGTCCCATATGATCAAGCTCGAAAACCGCTTGAGGGCCAACTGAACACATGTACTCAATCGCGTCTTGGTCACCGATGTAATCAGACCCTTTAACAGTGTCATACATATGCCAACGCCAATCATCGTTTGGGTCCGCACTTGCAATAGCGCAAGTGATACCACCTTGAGCAGAAACCGTGTGCGAACGCGTAGGGAATACTTTAGTGATACAAGCAGTCTTAACGCCAGATTCTGTCAACTGTAGCGCTGCGCGCATACCAGAACCGCCGCCACCGATAACGATCGCATCATAATTTAATGTTCTTAATCCTGCCATGTTAAATCACCCCCACAGAATCTGAATGCCCCAAACAACGTAGGCAAACAACACTACGCCGAAAAAGGCTTGAAAGCTCAAACGAACCGCTGTCGAACGCATGTAGTCCGTCGACACAGTCCACAACCCAACCCACGCATGAGCACCAATACAAAGAAGCGCAAGCAAAGAGAAAATACGCATCGCAGTGCACGCAAACAAGCCGCTCCATTGCTCATAAGTAAGCTCAGGGTTATAAATCAGATAACCCAAAATAAATACTGTATAGGCAGCCAAAACGACTGCAGTAAAACGCTGAATGATCCAATCGGAAAGACCGTTACGACCAAAACTAGTAACACTAGCTACCATATCCAAACCCCCGCCAGAACGATTAGAACCACTGAAAGAACGATTGTGATCTGTGCGCCGAGCTCACCGCCCTCGATCGTTTCGCCAACACCGAGATCCATAATTAAGTGCTTCACACCAGCAACCAAGTGATAAAGCAACGCCGATACAACACCCCAAATGATGAATTTAACCAAGGCATTATCGAAAAGCGCCTTCGCTTCAGCGAAGCCTTGCTCACTACTCAGTGACAAATCCAACCCATACATTAAAAACACCAAGCCAACAAACAACATAACACCAGTGATACGGTGCGCGATTGAAGTTAAAGCAGGCAAAGGGAATTTAAACTGAGTCAAGTCAAGATTGACTGGTCTTTTATTCTCCACGGCTATCTTCTCTCTTTTAATAAATCGATGATGAACACATCATGTTCAATAACGAACTTATAGAAAACGCAGATCACAAAGTTCGCTTATATTTTTTAAAATGGCGAAATCAAAACGTTAAGAAAAACAAAGCTCTGACGTCGGCGCGAGGATTATATTGATGGGTTAAAACAAACACAACCAAACGCACATTTTATCGTTATTCAGCCTAGTTATACCGACTGGAATTGACAATCCTGCCCAACACCCTATAGTGGTTCGCCTTAGCATTTACGCTAGCTATGCTTTCGCTTCACTAGTGCAAATCTTAGAAAGGATAGACAATCAGATCTAAACTCGCTTTGGCGATCATAAAAAACACGGTCACCTTAATACTGACAATACAAAACGCCGCTATGCCAAACGCATTTCGGGGTAGATTCAAGCAATAGGAGAAAACAATGACTGATAAGAAAGCTCAGTTATTGGTAGATGGCAAAACCATCGACTTACCAATGTACTCAGGTACTGTTGGACCAGACGTAATAGACGTACGAAGCCTCGTATCTGAAGGCTTGTTCACTTACGACCCAGGCTTTGTATCCACTGCGGCTTGCGAATCAGCCATTACATATATCGACGGCGGTAAAGGTGTTCTTTTACACCGCGGCTACGCAATCGACGATCTTGCTGAAAATTCTGACTATCTAGAGTTATGCCACCTTCTTCTTCACGGAGAGCTGCCAACTAAAGAAGAAAGTGAAGCTTTCCGCGCCACAGTTCGTAACCACACCATGGTTCACGACCAAGTAAATCAGTTCTTCCGTGGTTTCCGTCGTGATGCACACCCAATGGCTATCATGTGTGGTGTCGTTGGAGCATTATCTGCTTTTTACCATGACTCAATGGACATTACTGAAGCACAAGATCGTGAGATCGCCGGCTTCCGCCTAATCGCGAAAATGCCAACAATTGCCGCAATGTGTTACAAATACTCGATTGGCCAGCCATTCATGTACCCGAACAATGATTTGGGTTATGCAGAGAACTTCCTGCACATGATGTTCAGCACTCCTGCTGGCGATGTTAAATTTGATCCAGCAATTGTTCGCGCAATGGATCGTATTTTCATGCTTCATGCTGACCACGAACAAAACGCATCAACATCAACAGTTCGTCTTGCGGGTTCTACCGGAGCAAATCCATTCGCATGTATTGCGTCTGGTATTGCAGCACTTTGGGGTCCTGCACACGGCGGCGCAAACGAAGCTGTGTTGAGCATGCTCAACGAAATTGGCGACGTTGCAAACATTGACGAATTCGTTGCTAAAGCAAAAGACAAGAATGATCCATTCCGTCTTATGGGCTTCGGTCACCGCGTCTATAAGAACTTTGACCCACGCGCTAAAGTTATGCGCGAAACATGCGAAGAAGTTCTGTCTGTACTAGGCCTAGAGAACGACCCACTTCTCAAGATTGCGAAGCGACTAGAGCAAATTGCTCTTGAAGACGAATACTTCATCGCTCGTAAGTTATACCCCAATGTAGACTTCTACTCAGGCATTATCCTTAAAGCAATCGGTATCCCTGAGTCGATGTTCACAGTGATCTTCGCAATGTCTCGTACAATTGGTTGGTTTGCTCACTGGAATGAAATGGTCAGCGAGAACTACCGAATTGGTCGCCCTCGTCAGCTTTACAAAGGCTACGACAAGCGTGACTATCCTGCGTAACAAGCGGGCACAAAAAAACCGCTCAATGAGCGGTTTTTTTGTGCCCAATCAAAATCAATTAAAGACTTAAAGCCCGCGCAATTCGATCCCTACTAATACGAAGCACTTCTTTACGATCGACATTAAGAGCATCAATTGGCTCTAAAAATTCTATCGAGGCATAGACTTTCTTCTGACTTAAAATACGAACCAAGGTCTCGCCGAAACTGTCATCACCAGCGTAAGCCGCTTCTCGCATCGTATTCCCCGACTTATCAAAATAACGAAGCGCTATTGGTTGAACCTGACAACCAACTCGAACAGCTGACTCAACAAACATCCCATAAAAAGGCAACAAATGAGATCCATCGGAGGTTGTTGACTCTGGGAAAACGATGACCGATCTACCCGAGCGAAGCTTGTCCTCTAACTTTGGAATACTGCGATAGGCCTGAAACTTGTTACTTCTATCAACATACACAGACCCCATACGCCGCGTAAATGTACCTATGAATGGCCAGTCTTCAACATCATGACGAGAAACAAAAGCAAGAGGCTCAGCATGATTCAAAATAACCGTATCAACCCATGACACATGGTTTGCCAAAAACAAGCTACCTTGCGCTAAGGGCGTACCTTTCACTTCTAACTCAACATTAAGAGAGCGCACCAAATCCTTCACCCAATATCGGAAAGGCGCATAATCATTAAGCTCTTTGTCTTCGATTTTAGAAGCTCGAGGAAAGCGATGAATCGACTCTATTACCGTTGCGCCCCCCAAAATATTCAAGCCTAATCGCGCACAGCGTGGGGGGACAAGAAGTTTTGACATCATAGTTTCAATCTAATTATTTGGCTTTAGGCGGCTCATCTCTGGTGAATACCCATGTATCTCCTTCACTAAGCTCCGTGTTAAACCTATAACCCTCATAGTCAAAGCCCTTTAATATCTCTACATCGGTAATATTCTTATCCGCTGCATATCGGACCATTAAGCCACGTGCTTTCTTGGCATAGAAGCTAACAATTTTGTATGCACCGTTTTTAAGATCCTTAAACACTGGCGTAATAATCCGCGCGTTTAATACTTTCTTATCTACTGCCTTAAAGTATTCATTTGACGCCAAATTTATAACCAAGCTCTCGGAATCACTTAAGTCTTCATTTAGGAGATTAGAGATCTCCGCCCCCCAGAATTTGTATAAATTCTGGCCACGATCATTCTGAAATTTAATGCCCATTTCTAGCCGATAAGCCTGCATTAAATCTAAGGGACGCAATAAACCATAAAGTCCAGACAATATCCGCACTTGGCTCTGTAAATACTCAACCTGTGGACCAGACATCGTCTCTACGTTTACCCCTGTATAGACATCACCTTTAAAGGCATAGACAGCTTGCTTTGAATTTTGAAGACTGAACGGTTGAGACCATGCAGCAAAGCGCTCAACATTTAATTCAGCAATAGTGTCACTGACGCCCATCAATGCCTTTACATCTGCTGCAGATAAATTTTTAGCGCCTTCAATTAGCTCCGCTGAATGATCAAGCATTCTTGGAGTCGTAAAATCATCCGTCAATGCAGCATTTTCGTAATCAAGCGTCTTAGCGGGTGACAATAAAAACAACATTCAACTCTTCCTCGTTCGTACACAATAATGCTCGAAGCTATGTCGAGCATTCTCTTAAAAAGTTATACAAGCCTTCAGGATCAAAAGGCCAATCCAATTCTTTCTTGGTATCCGAGTCAATAATTACGGGAATTCTATTACCGTAGACCTCTACCAAAGCAGCACTTGAAGCAATATCCAAATTTTCAACATTTAACTGAAAGTCATGCACCTTCATCATTTCATTAAATTGCTCAACTACATCAACGGCTAATTCACATAGATGACATGCAGTTGTGCCTAACAATTCAACTTTTCGAACATTCATTATATATTTATCAATATCTTACAGATGTTTATTAATAAAAATTCTAGATAATTAA
>NZ_LWGF01000089.1:0-835 GCF_001635355.1 Oleiphilus sp. HI0125 | reverse complement strand
GTTTTCGAATCTCCATACAACATTAGTTTTGAGCAAGCAGAAAACCGCCTGCACACAATTAAAGCTGTCATGGTTGCAACACTGGGAGATCAATAAGATGAGAGTGGTTGTTGCGCTCGGCGGCAACGCTTTGCTTCAACGAGGCGAAGCAATGACCGCTGAAAATCAGAAAATCAACATTGCGAAGGCTGCTAAATCGTTAGCAGCTATCGCAAAAGAACACGAGCTTATCATCGCTCACGGTAACGGACCTCAAGTAGGCTTACTGGCACTACAAGCCGCAGCGTTTGATGGCGCTGCCCCCTATCCACTAGATGTACTGGGAGCAGAGTCTGTCGGTCAAATCGGCTATATGATCGAGCAAGAGATGGGAAACATCATGCCTGCAGAGCAAGCATTTGCGACCATTCTTACTCAAATTGAAGTCGATCCAAACGACGAAGCATTTAAAGATCCGACTAAATTCATTGGCCCCGTATACGATGAAGCGCAAGCCAAACGTTTAGCGGAGGAGCGCAACTGGGTCGTGAAGCCCGACGGCAAATACTGGCGTCGCGTTGTTCCTTCACCTTTGCCACAACGTATTTTTGAAATCGGCGTCATCAAGATGCTAATCGATCAAGGCGTTATCGTGATTTGCGCTGGCGGCGGTGGCATTCCAACCATGTACCAAGCTGACGGCACATTAGCTGGTGTAGAAGCTGTTATCGATAAAGACCGTGCAGCTGCACTACTCGCTCGCGAGATTGAAGCTGACGCATTCTTAGTACTCACCGACGTTGACTCTGTGTATCTCGACTGGGGTACAGACAATCAACGTGCGATTCGCAAAGCA
>NZ_LWGF01000088.1:0-1027 GCF_001635355.1 Oleiphilus sp. HI0125 | reverse complement strand
AAGATTTCCTCGGCAAGCGGTTTCTTCAACTCTTCCTGAATCAAACGTGACATTGGGCGAGCACCCATTTTTTCGTCGTAGCCTTTTTCAGCAAGATACACTTTCACTTCATCATCAACATGCAAAACAACGCGTTTTTCATCAAGCTGGGCTTGCAGTTCCGTTAAGAACTTGTCGACGACATAGCAAACAGTATCGCGCGCCAAAGGAGCAAATTGAATAATACTATCCAGACGGTTTCTAAATTCTGGCGTAAACAACTTATTCAGCGCCTCCATACCATCTGTCGTATGGTCCTGCTCACTAAAGCCAATAGAACGACGACTAATCTGCTCCGCACCTGCGTTCGTGGTCATTACTAGTACAACATGACGGAAGTCAGTCTTACGTCCGTTGTTATCAGTCAAAGTGCCGTGATCCATCACTTGAAGTAACAAGTTGAACACTTCAGGGTGCGCTTTTTCGATCTCATCTAACAGAAGGATACAATGTGGGTTTTTATTAACAGCTTCCGTTAACAATCCACCTTGATCGTAACCAACATAACCTGGAGGTGCACCAATCAAACGACTGACCGTGTGACGCTCCATGTACTCAGACATATCGAAACGTACAAGCTCGACGCCCATTACCTTCGACAACTGCTTAGTAACTTCTGTTTTACCAACACCGGTTGGACCAGCAAACAGGAATGCACCATCTGGTTTCTCTGGTGATTTCAAACCCGCTCGTGACAATTTGATTGCCGTTGCAAGAGATTCGATCGCCAAATCCTGCCCAAACACGACCATTTTCAAGTCCCGCTCAATATTCTTAAGCTTATCTTTATCAGAGCTAGAAACGTTGCGAGGAGGAATGCGTGCAATTTTAGCAACAACGTCCTCAATCGCCTGCACATTGATCAGCTTCTTACGCTTGCTTTCATGCACAAGACGCTGACTCGCACCAGCCTCATCAATCACATCAATCGCTTTATCTGGCATGTGACGATCGGTAATGTAACGATCCGCCAATTCAGCTGCAGCAC
>NZ_LWGF01000087.1:0-1284 GCF_001635355.1 Oleiphilus sp. HI0125 | reverse complement strand
TTCCTATCTTACCATTCTGCTTTAAGGACGAAGGTACCTGAGAAGCCGCCTCTGCAACCCGCTTATCTAAGAAGGGAACCCTAACCTCTACGCCACGAGCCATACTCATTTTGTCAGTATAATTAAAATTATGATCTACCAGAAAATAGCGACGCTCTAGAAATAGCATTTTTTCAAGCGCATCTTTATACTCAAGACAATCCAACTCTTCATAGATGAAACCGAGGGGGTCTGGAGAAAGCTTCAGCTTAATTTCATCAGTGAATAAATCCCTGACTCGTGCAGGGTCCAACCAGAAAAAATAAGATAATAAGCGTTCGTTAGCATCAAGATCAGCATATGAAAACGCTTTGGAGATACGACGCATAAGGGCATTATTTTTCGGCAAACTCGAACTGACTGATTTAATCAGTTTTCGTATACTCTTTGGTAAGAAACTCCAATATCTTTCAAATTTAATAGCCAAATGTCGACGATAACCACTGAACATATCATCACCACCTGCCCCCGAAAGGAGGACTTTTACACCTTGATGTCTAGACCTTTCACAAATCATCAGCACATTAAGTGGAGCAGGATCAGCTTGCAATTCATCAAGGTGATAAATCATTTCCGGTAGTTGGTTAACGATGTCAGGGGTGGCTTTTAAAATATCCAACGGTACTCCGAGATGATTTGCCACTTTCTTAGCATATGGCAAATCATCTTCGAAACCATCGTTAGCTTTACCATCATTAGAATCAATCGTAAAACATGGCAGGTCATCATGCTTTTTTTCGGCAGCAAGAGCCACTAATAAACTGGAATCCAAGCCCCCGGACAAAAATGAGCCTAAGGGTACGTCGGAAACTAACTGGTCGTTTACCGAATCCCTCAAAGCATTTAGAACTTTATCAGCATGAGCCTCAATAGAAGTTTCAACAGGAGAGTAGGATGGCCAGTGCCAGTAAGCTTTTCGCTCTACTATTTCACCTAACTCCACTACCAAGTACTCACCTGGCGGAACCTTATGAACGGACTTCAGAAGCGTTTCTGATCCAGGGCTATACAGAAAAATCAATGTACGGTATAGCGCATTAAAATTAAAAGTGCGCTCCACAGAGTCTATTTCCAGCAATGACTTAATTTCGCTTGCAAAATAGAAGCCTTGGCTATTTTGCGCATAATAAAGTGGCTTTACACCAAAATGATCTCTCGCAATCACAAGTTTTTGATGTCGAGCGTCCCAAATTGCAAATGAAAATATTCCATTAATCTTTTTGAAAAAGTCCAAACCGTCGCTTA
>NZ_LWGF01000086.1:0-1066 GCF_001635355.1 Oleiphilus sp. HI0125 | reverse complement strand
ACGATGCGCTCGATACCGGTACCAACAAGAGGCTTATCAGAACGTAATGTAGGAACTGCCTGACGCTGCATGTTCGAGCCCATCAATGCACGGTTCGCATCGTCGTGCTCTAAAAATGGGATAAGTGATGCCGCAACAGATACAACCTGACGTGGTGACACGTCCATGTAATTAACTTTTTCTGGAGGCATTACTGTGGTTTCGTTCTTATGACGAACAGTTACCAATTCTTCTGTAAGGTTATTTCCATCATCAACAACAGCGCTTGCCTGTGCGATAACATAACCACTTTCTTCGATTGCAGATAAGTATTCGATTTCGTCGGTAACATGACCATCAACAACTTTACGATAAGGCGACTCAAGGAAACCATATGAGTTAGTACGCGCATAAGTTGCTAACGAGTTGATCAAACCGATGTTCGGACCTTCAGGCGTTTCGATTGGACAAACACGACCATAGTGAGTCGGGTGTACGTCACGTACTTCGAAGCCTGCACGCTCACGCGTCAAGCCACCTGGGCCAAGCGCAGATACACGACGCTTATGCGTTACCTCAGATAGAGGGTTGTTTTGGTCCATGAACTGAGACAACTGGCTAGAACCAAAGAACTCTTTGACTGCTGCAGCAACTGGTTTTGCATTAATTAAATCTTGTGGCATCAAGCCATCAGACTCAGCCATACTCAAGCGCTCACGTACAGCTCGCTCAACACGCACAAGACCTACGCGGAATTGGTTTTCAGCCATTTCACCAACAGAACGGATACGTCGGTTGCCAAGGTGATCGATATCATCAACTTCGCCTTTACCATTACGAATGTCGATCAAGGTACGCAACACATCGATAATATCTTGATTATCAAGAACGCCTTCGCCCGTCTCTTCAGCTCTTCCAAGACGACGATTGAACTTCATACGGCCAACTGCCGAAAGATCATAGCGCTCAGATGTAAAGAACAGGTTACCGAATAAATTCTCAGCAGACTCTTTAGTCGGTGGTTCGCCTGGGCGCATCATACGATAGATTTCTACCAAGGCTTCTAATTGAGTATTCGTAGGGTCAA
>NZ_LWGF01000085.1:0-894 GCF_001635355.1 Oleiphilus sp. HI0125 | reverse complement strand
TCTTGCTTCTAATGAGTGGATCAACGGAGAGTCAGCTTCGGTTGCAGATTTTGCGGTGTATCATCCGATTTGGTTGCACTTGAGCGCATCCCGCTCTGAGTTAAAAGCAGGACCAAATACAATACGTTGGTACACGGCGGTTACGCAGTTGGGTGAAGGAACACGACAGGAGATTACGCAAAACGACGCATTCTCTATCGCGAAAAGCTCAACACCACGTGCGTTGCCAGCGGAAGCAAGCGATAACGAATTTGAGCTTGGTCAAATGGTGAATGTGGCTCCGAGTGACTATGGTTGCGTACCTGTTGCTGGCAAGCTTGTAATGGTGTCGGAGGATCGCATTATTCTTGCACGCGAGACGCAAGAATTTGGTACTTTGCATGTCCACTTTCCACGACAAGGTTACGATATTTCTTGATAAGATCTTACCGCGTCATATAGCCGTATAACTAGCGCATAATGAAAGTTGTTAGTTAAAGGAAATGCCATGCTCACTGTCTTTTATGATGGAACTTGTCCACTCTGTGCTAAGGAGATGAACGCTTTGCGTGCCTATGATGAGAAAGCGAAACTTAATCTTGTCGACATCCATAGCGAGGCATTTTCTTCACATCCTGATATAGACCCAACGGCAGCTATGACGATTTTACACGGCAAGATCGACAATCAAATTATCTTGGGTCTAGATGTGACGGCAGCGGCGTGGAAGACGGTCGATAGAAAGCCTTGGGTTCAGGCCTTACGTTGGCCAGTGATTCGTTGGTTTGCTGATCGAGCCTACCTTTGGTTTGCGCGAAATCGTTATCGATTGTCTTGGATGCTAACCGGGCGAAGCCGCTGCGCGACAGGCCAGTGCGACATTCGAACCTCAAAAGAGGACAAGGCATGAAACGT
>NZ_LWGF01000084.1:0-1159 GCF_001635355.1 Oleiphilus sp. HI0125 | reverse complement strand
ATATATTGAAGGGGTCTGCACGCTCTATTCCTGGTTTGCATATGCGCGATGCCTTAGATGTCGTTGCGAAAAAGTATCCAGACGTTTTAGTTAAGTTCGGTGGTCATGCCATGGCCGCAGGTATGAGTATCGAGGTAGCTAAATTAAGTGTATTTGAATCAGCTTTCCAGGATGTTGTTGAATCTTTGCTCGGTGAAGAGGATCTTGAGGCGATCATTTATACGGATGGTGAGCTCGATCCAGCAGCGCTGACAATTTCAAATGTCGAGCAAATTGAACGTGCAGGGCCGTGGGGGCAAAAGTTTCCAGAGCCTTGTTTCGATGCACAAGTAAGGGTTGTGCAGAAGCGCGTATTAAAGAGAAACACCTAAAGCTTGTTGTTGAGTTTGAAGGTGGCGAGCTATTCGATGCTATTCAGTTTTCAAGCCCCTATTGCTCGGAAGATCTCACTAATATTCGTTTAGTATTTCGTCCTTCAATCAATGAATTTAGGGGGCGACGGAGCGTTCAATTAATGATTGATTACATCGAGCCAGTAGACTAAAAAATAGCTGCGCTTAGTTTGTTTCTAAACGCGTGATGTTGATTTCGTACTTCT
Source organism: Oleiphilus sp. HI0125 (assembly GCF_001635355.1). Lineage (NCBI taxonomy): Bacteria > Pseudomonadati > Pseudomonadota > Gammaproteobacteria > Oceanospirillales > Oleiphilaceae > Oleiphilus > Oleiphilus sp. HI0125. Next base: position 561 of record NZ_LWGF01000084.1, on the reverse strand, counting down.
CGCCATCTGACTCTGTTTGAATGAACTTCAAAAGGGCATATGGTGATTCTGTATCGATCCAGAACTTTGTTTCTCTCTGGGCTTCTCCTTCACGAACCTTTTCGATTATCGTCGCTGTCTTTGTGCCAATCTTAGTTTCAATTGTTTGCTCTCCAATTGCTTTAAAACGATATTTCCTGATGCTGCCTTTATGAGCGACTTGATAGTCAAATTCGTCGGCGTTTGAAAATGCATTGTCGAGCTGTATTTGAAGTTGGTAGCTTAATCGATCTAAGGTTGGTCCTGCGTTAGTGTAAGTCCATTCTTTTTTCTTGTAGCGTTCTTTGATTTTCGTGTCGTCAAAAAATTCAACACGTTGATAGCGGTTTTTTATGAATGTTCCTTCGAGGGCGTAGCTATACAAAGAGGGAGTGATCATTTGATCAGTGATAGAAAAGGTCGATTGTTCATGGATTGTTGCCGGTAGCGTGTCGACATAGAACGTGTAAAGCCAGGCGTCATTCTCTAATTTGCGTAGCTCTCTCGTTGCTGTCCCGCTGAGCGATAATCCGTGATCAATGT
>NZ_LWGF01000083.1:0-716 GCF_001635355.1 Oleiphilus sp. HI0125 | reverse complement strand
CCAAATAACACCAGTAAGCAGCCAATAGAGTTTTTAATTGCTCGTCAGAAAAATGCTTATCCAAAACAGATTTAGCAGAACGCAAACCATGCTCCGCATAATGCTTGCTGTTTTTCATAAGCATGTCTTCGCTATTCATCTTGAGCGCAGCTTTAAAACCCATAAAGCTCTCAAGAACAACACGCTCACAGAGCAACATGTAATCTTTGATACCTTGTTCTTCATCGGGGAAATTTTCGATGAGAACTTCTCGAATGCCTTTCCAACTAGCAGGCAAGGTAATATCGAACTCATCTTTAATCGTCATACGATAGAGGTGGTGCTCTTCAACAAACTCCACTTTGTCCATCACACCTAATTCGTTAAAAATCTTGCGCATGATGAAAGGATTTTTTTCTGTCCCTAAACCGCTCAATTGATGCAAGGCAACTTCGAATTCAAAATCGCCTCGCACAAAAGAGGTCGCGCAACCGCCAGGAATATTGTGCCGTTCAAGCAGCAAAGTTTTCGCGCCACCTCGCGCTAGAGTCGCCGCAGCTGTCAGCCCGCCATTCCCTGCTCCAATTATAACCGCATCATATTTTTCTAGGTTCGACATACGTATAGACCATGATTATCACCTTACAATGCCGACAACTATACAACGTAAAGTTACACTATGTATACAACGTAAAGTTTTTTTTACTGATCAATTCACAAACTAGATCAATCCATTC
>NZ_LWGF01000082.1:0-888 GCF_001635355.1 Oleiphilus sp. HI0125 | reverse complement strand
TCGCATCATTCAACGAGTGACGGCAACCATACTTGTTGTCGTTCTTAGACTTTGTTACAGCATCATTTACGTTGATAGCAGGTACTTTAAGTGTACCTTCTTCCAACATTTCTAGAAGACGGTGAACGCCTGTAGTGGTTTCTTCAGAAATACCGTGAATGTCATTCAATAGGTCAGGGTATTTTGAGTGAGCCATTTCAGTTAGATCACCACCATCGTCAAGGATCATGTTTGCGTCCCAAACTTGGTTGCCATCTATTTCTGAAAGAATTGTTTGCTCAATACACCACAAGAACTCTTCTTCTGTTTCGCCTTTCCATGCGAATACTGGAATGCCCGCAGCAGCGATTGCAGCTGCAGCATGATCTTGTGTTGAGAAGATATTACAAGAAGACCAACGTACTTCAGCGCCCAGGTCAACCAGTGTTTCAATTAACACAGCTGTTTGGATTGTCATATGAATACAACCCATGATCTTTGCGCCTGCAAGAGGTTGCTCAGCTTTGTACTTACGACGAAGTGCCATCAATGCTGGCATTTCACCTTCAGCGATTTCAATCTCTTTACGGCCCCAATCAGCAAGGCCAATGTCTGCTACTTTGTAGTCTGTGAAACCATTTTCAACAGCTTGTAAATTCGTGCTCATTATTTCTGTCCTTCGCGATTACGCGCGATTGTAATGTCTATAAACAAATAGTGTTTTAAACGCCTGCAGCAGCTTTAAGTGCGTCAATGCGATCTGTTTTTTCCCAAGTGAAGGCTGTGAATGTCTTCGATTTTTTCTCGCCACCTTCTTCATACTCGTAAGTCACTTCTTCTGGTTCACGACCAAAGTGACCGTATGCAGCAGTGATTTGATACATAGGGTTCAGCAAGTCTAGTTGAGTC
>NZ_LWGF01000081.1:0-1933 GCF_001635355.1 Oleiphilus sp. HI0125 | reverse complement strand
GTAGATAGTAAGTCAGCGCTATCGAAAGGCTTAGCAACATAGTCGACTGCGCCGAGTTTCATAGCTTCTACGGCAGACCGAAGGCTAGCAAAGCTAGCCATGACTAAGACGGGCGTATCATGGGCGAGTGGAATGATGTCTGTGCCAGCCTGACCATTCACACGAAGATCGGTAATAATTAAATCAAAGGAAGCTAGCGGAACATCGTCTAATGCCTGAGTTATTGATTCGACGCATTCAACCTGAAACTGGTTTTGAGTAAGAATATCGACCAGATCGGATTGTTCCGTGCTGTCATCTTCAATAACTAAAATTCGATGCATGATGGTAATAACTAACGATAAATGAATGCTAAATCATACCTAAGCTGTGATGCTTATGACTAGCGGCAGGTGAAATTCGTCTTAACTGAATAGGTATTCAGTGTGTCCTTGTAAGACACCATAATGCCATTGCTCAGTAAGTGTGTTGAGTAAATCTTTGGGTGAGCCTGCCTTGTAAAAATCTAATCCGATCATGCAGCACAGTTCTCGCAGGTTAGACATGATGTCACTTTGGGAAATCGCGGGAGCGAGATTTTGCTTTGATAGCTTTTGACCGTCGCTATTTTTAATTAAAGGGAAGTGACCGAATTTTGGTGGTGTTGTTGAGAAAGCCTTGTATAACTCGAGTTGCATAGGGGAAGAATCTAATAAATCTGACCCCCGAAGCACGTGAGTGATTTCCTGATCAATATCGTCGCAAACTACAGCTAATTGATAAGCGTAAAGTGCATCTTTGCGCTTTAGAACAAAGTCACTTGCGCTTTGAGCAGATATTGGTCCTTTGAACAAATCGTTCCAGTGTTGTGGATGCGTATTTGATCGAAACTTAATTGCACTGTTAGGTGCGGTGTTATTGGTGTGATATCCACATTCAGGTAGATGACCTCCATTGAGCTCGCCCATTTCCTTTCGGCTGCATGGGCAATAATAACAGTGCTTTTCGTCTAATAAATAATTGAGCTTACTTTCATACAGGTCATAACGCTTAGATTGATAAACAACAGGTGCGTCCCATTCAAAGCCATATGCTTCAAGTGTGTTAAGAATAGATTCACTGGCGCCAGGTACTTCTCTCGGCGGATCGATGTCTTCAATGCGTACAAGCCAAGATCCATTATTCGAACGCGCGTCTAGGTAGCTAATTAAAGCAGCAAAGAGTGACCCAAGGTGCAGTGGGCCAGTAGGAGAGGGCGCAAAGCGGCCTTTGTAGTGCATAGATAAACAATAGGGCGCAAAGTGCGCCCTATTTTAGTGCTTCTTATATGCCGACTTGGCTTTCTTTTATTTCTGCAAGCGTTTTGCAATCAATGCACTGTGTTGCAGTTGGGCGAGCCTCGAGACGGCGAATACCGATTTCAACGCCACATGATTCGCAAAAACCATAGTCGTCCGCTTCAATTGAATCGATTGTTTTATCGATCTTTTTAATGAGCTTGCGTTCGCGATCGCGTGTGCGGAGTTCTAAGCTGAATTCTTCTTCTTGAGTCGCACGGTCGCTTGGATCAGCGAAGTTAGAAGCATCTTCTTTCATGTGATGCACTGTACGGTCGACCTCTTCCATTAACTCTTGCTTCCAGCTCAATAGAATTTGACGGAAGTGCTGAAGTTGGCCATCACTCATGTATTCTTCATCTGCAGCAGGTTGATACGGCTCAAATGAACTGAATGTATCTGTACTCTTAGTTGCCGGCATAGTTATTTCTCTTATTTCTTTCAATACTGTGCTTGCTAAGGCAAGTTGGAATGCCTGTAAAATTAGACAGCCCAAATTTTAAGCTTGCGAACGCTATCAGAAACTTCTTACGTTCGCTATCACTTTGTTTTCGTAGCGCGACTAATGCCACGTTTGTAGCATTTAGTCTTGGATGAAAAATATCTTTTCATTTTCA
>NZ_LWGF01000080.1:0-692 GCF_001635355.1 Oleiphilus sp. HI0125 | reverse complement strand
TAAACGTAGTGAGTGCAGCACCCTTGTTACCGCGTTCTTCCTTTTCAACCTGTACGATTACTTCTTGGCCTTCGCTGATCGCATCTTTGATGTTAACGCGGCCTTTGCCAGCGCTTGGCTTGAAGTATTCTTTTGAAATTTCTTTAAGAGGAAGGAAGCCGTGTCGCTCGGCACCGAAATCGACGAAAGCAGCTTCTAGGCTAGGTTCAACACGGGTTACTTTGCCTTTATAAATGTTTGCTTTCTTTTGCTCGCGAGAGCCGGCTTCAATGTCTAGGTCGTAGAGTTTTTGCCCGTCAACGAGGGCTACACGCAACTCTTCGCTTTGAGTCGCGTTGATTAACATTCTTTTCATGAACAACGTCCAATATGGCGCTGTATACAGGAAGGGCAGAAAGATTGAGGGTTAGAATACCTACAACTGTGGCGTTAAAACGAGCATGCAAACACTAAACTTCGGGTTTTATAGCTGCTCTGTTGAACTAACATCTCATTGTAAACAGCAGGTCTTATGGTCTCTTTACAACGCAAGTCTTGTGAACTCACGGTGTCGGCCTGTGTCGTGATCATGCTTTGAATGGCTTGCGAAGGCCTCTTTAAGCATCATCTAAAAATCTTTTGCGCTACGCTGTACAGCGTATTTATCCAATCATTTGTTTTGCAAACTGCGTAAAAACAAATGTTCCTTTGGG
>NZ_LWGF01000079.1:0-20296 GCF_001635355.1 Oleiphilus sp. HI0125 | reverse complement strand
GAATAACGATGCAGCTGATACTGATTCAGGCGTCACTGCATTAGAGTCGAGCGTGAAGCCTGAGTCTGAGGTTGTTCGGACAAGCACGGAAAATCTTGGTACTGATATGCCTGAAGATAAAGTCATAAAGGTATCGGTGAAAAAAAGCCAAGAAGATTCTTCAGTATTTGGTGGCGCTAATTACACGCTTCAGGTATTGGGTTCTTATAATGAGTCAACAGCACAGCGTTTTGTAGAGTCGAACCAACTTCCAGATTTATATTATGTGCGGTCGACATACAAAGGTAAGGCGTGGTTTGTGGTGCTTTATGGTCGTTTTGAATCTGCTTTCGATGCGCGATCGGCAGATTTGCCAGATGTTGTAGCGTCACAAAAACCTTGGGTTCGCAGTGTAGACGGGCTGCGCTAATCTTCTTGAGTTCTATAAGCTTCTGTTTGCTTGTATAAATAGTGAGCAGTTAGCTTCCCTTCTTCGAAAATCTCTTGTTATAAAATTTGTTAAGACGCATTGCTGTGTGTAAAATGTTCGACCCCAATTTTCTTAGTCGTACATTTTAGGCAGAGTTATTGGTCTAAGTGTATGAAATTACTAGATGTTTTAGAGAGAATGCTATGGCAGCAGGTTTGTTCCGCCCAGAAGAGTTTCGTGATAACTGTGGTTTTGGGCTCATTGCGCACACAGAAGGTGCGCCTAGCCATGCTTTGTTGGAAACAGCAATTGAGTCGCTCACATGTATGACCCACCGCGGTGGTATCGCGGCAGATGGCAAAACAGGTGACGGTTGTGGTTTGTTATTACAAAAGCCAGATTCATTTTTACGCAAAGTCGCACAAGAAGAATTGTCACTGACTTTAGGTGATCAATACGGCGTAGGCATGATTTTCTTGCCGCTAGATGATGAGCGTGCAGCGCAGGCGCGCGCGACATTTGAAGCTGCCTGTGCAGACGAAGGTTTAAACGTTAAAGCATGGCGTGTTGTGCCAACTGATAATGCTTGTTTAGGTCGAATGGCTCTAGATTGCTTGCCACAGATAGAGCAAGTTTTTGTTGAAGCGAACGATGATATTGACGAGCAAGCGTTTGGCTTAAAGTTATTTGTCGCCCGTAAAAAGATTGAGCGTGAGTTAAGTCAGGAAGAAGACTTTTACGTTTGTAGTTTGTCAGATCAGGTTATTTCGTACAAAGGCTTGATGATGCCTGTCGATTTGCCGAACTTTTACCTTGATCTTGGTAACGAAGCGTTAGAGACGGCGATTTGTGTTTTCCACCAACGCTTCTCTACCAACACAATGCCAAAGTGGCCATTGGCTCAGCCTTTCAGATTTTTAGCGCACAACGGTGAGATCAATACAATTGAAGGTAACCGTAATTGGGCTCTAGCACGTACGAGTAAGTTCGAAAGCGACAGACTTCCTGACTTAGCTTCTATTGCGCCGTTGGTTAACCGCACAGGCTCTGACTCATCAAGCATGGACAACATGCTCGAGCTATTGCTGACGGGTGGCATGGATCTTTTTCGTGCGATTCGAATGATGATTCCACCGGCTTGGCAAAATGTCGACACGATGGATGCAGATCTGCGTGCTTTCTATGAGTTTAACTCCATGCACATGGAGCCGTGGGATGGTCCTGCAGGCCTAGTTACGACAGACGGTCGTTATGCTGTGTGTTTGCTAGATCGTAACGGTCTACGTCCGAGTCGTTGGGTTGTTACTAAAGATGGTTTTATTACAGTAGCATCGGAAATCGGTACTTATGCTTATAAGCCTGAAGATGTTGTTGCGAAAGGTCGAATTGGTCCTGGACAAATCTTAGCGATCGATACGAAGACCGGCGATGTATTGCATACAGACGACATTGATCAGCGTCTTAAAGAAGCCAAGCCTTACAAGAAGTGGTTGCGTGAAAATGCTCAGCGTCTTGAAACGCGCTTGAAGAGCTCTTCGCCTGCGTTTGAACCAATGCCTTCGGATGAGTTGAAAACGCAAATGAAGATGTTCCAAGTGAGCTTCGAAGAGCGTGATCAAGTTTTACGTCCACTAGGTGAGGCGGGACAAGAAGCAGTAGGTTCGATGGGTGATGATACGCCAATGGCTGTTTTGTCACAGCGCGTTCGCTCCGTTGCCGATTATTTCCGTCAAAAATTTGCACAGGTTACGAATCCTCCAATCGATCCTTTGCGTGAAGCGATTGTTATGTCGCTTGAAACATGCATCGGTTCGGAACGAAATGTATTTGAAGAGTCTCCTGAGCACGCTAAGCGTATTATTTTAACTACGCCTGTTTTGAGTCCAGCTAAGTTTGCTGCGGTTTTAGACAATTCTTTAGGTTTTGGTTCAGCGACTGTTTCATTGCAATTTGATCCTGAACAAGGCCTGAAAGCAGCGATTCAAGATGTGTGTGAAAAAGCGGCACAAGCTGTTCGTGATGGCTCAGTGATTGTTGTCTTGTCGGATCGAGACATTGAAAAAGGTAAGTTGCCAATCAATGCATTCATGGCTACAGGTGCAGTGCACCACTACCTGGTTGAGAATGGCTTGCGTTGTGATGCCAACATCGTTGTTGAAACTGGTTTTGCACGCGATTCACACCACTTCGCGGTATTGTTTGGCTTTGGTGCAACCGCGGTGTATCCATACCTTTCTTATCAAGTGTTGAATGACTTGATCGAGAGCGGCGAGATGTTGATGGATCCAATCGAGGCGAAAAACAACTATCGTAAAGGGATTGGTAAAGGCCTTCTTAAGATTCTTTCTAAAATGGGAATCTCAACGATTGCGTCTTACCGTGGTGCTCAATTGTTTGAAGCAGTTGGTCTTTCTGACGATGTGGTTGATCTTTGTTTCAAAGGTGTGGCGAGCCGAATTCAAGGTGCGAGTTTTGCGAATTTACAAGCTGAGCAGTCATTGCTTGCGAATGAGGCTTGGAAAGCGCGTAAATCAATCGAGCCGGGTGGTCTTCTCAAATATGTACATGGCCAAGAGTATCATGCCTTCAATCCTGATGTTGTAAACACGGTTCAGCGTGCGGTTGAGAGCGGCGATTATGGTGTTTACAAAGAATACGCAGACTTAGTGAATAATCGTCCTGCTGCTACATTGCGTGATATGTTTGGTTTGAAGCAAGGTATTTCTCCTATCTCCTTGGACGAGGTAGAGCCAGTTGAAAATATCTTCCCGCGTTTTGACTCTGCAGCGATGTCTTTGGGGGCGTTGTCTCCTGAAGCACACGAAGCATTAGCTGTTGCGATGAACACTCTAGGTGGCCGTTCTAACTCTGGTGAGGGTGGCGAAGATGTCGCGCGTTATGGAACTGTTAAACGTTCTAAGATCAAGCAGGTTGCTTCGGGTCGTTTTGGTGTTACACCGCATTATCTAAGCAGTGCTGAAGTTATTCAGATTAAAGTTGCTCAGGGTGCAAAACCTGGTGAAGGTGGTCAGTTGCCTGGCGGTAAAGTCAACGACTTGATCGCAGAGCTTCGTTATTCTGTACCTGGTGTGACGTTGATTTCTCCTCCGCCTCATCATGATATTTATTCTATCGAGGATCTGGCTCAATTGATCTTCGACTTGAAGCAGGTTAATCCCGATGCGCTTGTCTCTGTGAAACTTGTTTCTGAGCCAGGTGTCGGGACGATTGCTGCTGGTGTTGCAAAAGCTTACGCTGACTTAATCACTATTTCGGGTTACGACGGTGGTACTGCTGCTAGTCCATTGACCTCTATTCGTTATGCAGGCTCTCCTTGGGAGCTAGGCTTGAGCGAAGCACATCAAACGCTTCGCGGTAACGACTTACGTGGTAGCGTTCGTTTACAAACAGATGGTGGTCTTAAAACGGGACTTGATGTTGTAAAAGCTGCGATGTTGGGTGCTGAGAGCTACGGTTTCGGTACAACGCCGATGGTGGCTCTAGGTTGTAAATACCTCCGTATTTGTCACTTGAATAACTGTGCAACAGGTGTTGCTACGCAGAACGAAAAACTGCGAGAAGAGCACTTTAAAGGCACTGTCGAAATGGCGATGAATTTCTTCCGCTTTGTGGCTGAAGAAACGCGTGAATGGATGGCTAAGTTAGGTGTTCGTAGTCTTGAAGAACTCGTAGGCCGCACAGATCTTCTCGAAGCATTAGAAGGCTCGACTGACAAGCAGAAGCAACTCGATCTTAGCGCTATTTTATCGGATGGTGGGGTAGCAGAAGATAAGCCGCACACCTGCGAAGTCGTGCGTAATGTGCCTTTCGATCAAGGCTTGTTAGCGGAGCGTATGGTTGAGGAATTGCTTCCAAGTATTGAAGGTAAGAAGGGCGGTGAATTTAGTTTCAACGTGACTAACTGTGACCGTTCAGTTGGTGCTCGTCTGTCTGGCGAAATCGCTAAACGTCACGGTAACCAAGGTATGAGCGAACAAGCAATTACGCTCAAGCTTAATGGTACTGCAGGCCAGAGTTTTGGTGTGTGGAATGCTGGCGGCCTGAACATGGATCTAGAAGGTGATGCAAACGATTATGTCGGTAAAGGCATGACCGGCGGTCGTCTTGTGATTCGTCCGCCAGTAGGAAGTGTATTTAAGACTCAAGAAACGTCTATTGTCGGTAACACCTGTTTATACGGTGCAACCGGTGGTGAGATGTTTGCTGCAGGTACTGCTGGTGAGCGATTTGGTGTACGTAACTCCGGTGCTGTAGCAGTAGTCGAAGGTGCTGGTGACCACTGCTGTGAATATATGACTGGCGGTCAAATTACCGTGTTGGGTAATACTGGCTACAACTTTGGTGCTGGTATGACGGGCGGTTTTGCGTACGTTCTAGATCAGGACAATAGTTTCGTTGATAAGTACAACCGCGAGTTGGTTGAGATCCAGCGAGTTTCATCTGAAACAATGGAGCCTTATCGCAATCACTTGCGTGGCGTCATTCAGGAACATGTTGCTGCAACAAACAGCGCATGGGGTCAGGAAATTTTAGATAACTTCGATGATTTTATTACGCGTTTCTGGTTAGTAAAACCAAAAGCAGCAAGCTTGCAAACGCTTCTAAATAACGTCAGAACACGCCCTGAGTAAGGGCGTATCGTCGAAGATTATGCTTAAAGAGGTAAGAAATGGCTAAGCGTTTAGATAATAACTTCCAATTTATTGAAGTTGGCCGTTGTGACCCCAAGAAGGTTCCAATGGTTGATCGAACGGAAGGTTTTGGCGAAATTTACGAGACATTCCAGTCAGAAGAAGCTGCTGAGCAATCACATCGTTGTTTGTCATGTGGTAACCCATACTGTGAATGGAAATGTCCGGTACACAACTTTATTCCAAACTGGTTGAAGTTGGTGTCAGAAGGCAACATTTTAGAAGCGGCTGAATTGAGTCATCAAACGAACTCACTTCCTGAAGTATGTGGTCGCGTATGTCCTCAAGATCGTCTTTGTGAAGGTGCTTGTACTCTGAATGATGGCTTTGGTGCCGTTACGATTGGTTCCGCGGAAAAATACATCACAGACACTGCATTTGCGATGGGATGGCGTCCTGACATGTCTAAAGTTGTCTGGACTGACAAAAAGGTCGCGATTATTGGTGCCGGTCCAGCGGGTTTGGGCTGTGCTGATATTCTAGTGCGTAATGGTGTTAAGCCTGTTGTGTTTGATCGTAACCCAGAAATTGGCGGCTTGCTGACGTTTGGTATTCCTGAGTTCAAACTAGAAAAGAACGTGATGTCTTTGCGTCGCGAAGTGTTCACTGAGATGGGCGTAGAGTTCCGTTTGAACGTAAGTGTTGGCGAAGACGTGACTATCGATGAGCTGTTAGCTGAATACGATGCGGTATTTATGGGAATGGGCACCTATTCATATATGAAAGGTGGTTTCCCTGGTGAAGATTTGCCAGGTGTTCATGATGCCCTTCCGTTTTTGATCTCGAACGTAAATCGTCGCCTTGGTTTTGAGAAAGCGCCAGAAGATTTCATTGATATGAAAGGCAAGCTTGTTGTCGTCTTAGGTGGTGGTGATACCGCAATGGACTGTAACCGTACCTCTATTCGTCAACAAGCTGAGAACGTAACGTGTGCGTATCGTCGTGACGAAGAAAATATGCCTGGCTCTCGCAAAGAAGTTCAAAATGCGAAAGAAGAGGGTGTGCAGTTCTTATTTAACCGTCAGCCAGTAGCTATTGTGGGCGAAGATAAGGTTGAAGGTGTTAAGGTTGTTGAAACCAAACTAGGTGAGCCTGATGAAAATGGTCGCCGTCGCCCTGTGGTAATTGAGGGTAGTGAAGAAATTTTGCCTGCAGATGCTGTTTTGATTGCATTTGGCTTCCGCCCAAGTCCTCCAGACTGGTTGAAGGATGTTAGTGTTGACGTGAATAGCTGGGGTGGTGTTGAGGCGCCAGAAGCTGGTGAATTTGCGTTCCAAACAGCTAATCCTAAGATCTTTGCTGGCGGTGACATGGTGCGCGGATCAGACCTAGTTGTAACAGCGATTGCTGAAGGTCGAAAAGCGGCAGAAGGTATCTTGGACTACTTGGACGTCTGATATCCGTTGCTGGTTGAAAAGGCACGGCATTTTGCTGTGCCTTTTTTGTTTAGAATCAATTTAGAGAACTATCAAAAAGATGACGCAACTTAAGAACGATCGATTTTTAAAAGCCCTTTTAAGAGAGCCTGTTGATGCAACGCCAGTGTGGATGATGCGTCAAGCTGGTCGTTATTTGCCTGAATATCGTGAGACGCGCGCACAAGCGGGTGATTTTTTGAGTTTGTGCAAGAACAAAGAGCTTGCGTGCGAGGTGACTATTCAGCCTCTAGAGCGCTATGACTTAGATGCGGCAATCTTGTTTTCAGATATTTTGACGATTCCTGATGCGATGGGCTTGGGACTATATTTTGAAACTGGCGAAGGGCCGCGTTTTAAGAAAGTCATTCGTACAGAGCAAGACGTGGCATCGCTTAAGTTTGTTAATACCGCTTCAGACTTGTCTTATGTCACCGATGCAGTGACTGAGATTCACGGTGCGTTATCTGGGCGTGTTCCTTTGATCGGCTTTTCCGGATCGCCTTGGACCTTGGCGACCTATATGGTTGAGGGTGGTTCTTCGAAAGATTTCCGACATATTAAAGCGATGATGTATCGCGAACCTGAAACTCTTCATGCTCTATTAGATGTGCTTGCAGACTCTGTTATTGATTATTTGAATGCGCAAATCGATGCAGGTGCTCAAGCTGTTCAGATTTTCGATACATGGGGCGGGAATTTAAGTGATCAAGCCTACCTCGATTTCTCTCTTGCTTACATGCAAAAGATTGTGGCGGGTTTGAAGACGGAAGCGCGAGGTTTGCGCGTACCATCGATCGTATTTACGAAGGGTGGTGGTCTATGGTTGGATCAAATCGCTGACTGCGGTGCGAATGCGCTAGGGCTTGATTGGACGATGAATATTGGTCGAGCCCGCTCTATGGTGGGTGATCGCGTCGCGTTACAAGGTAATATGGATCCAAGTGTTTTATATGCTAAGCCAGACCAAATTAAGGCTGAAGTTGCCCGAATATTAAGGGACTTTGGTGCGGGCAATGGACATGTGTTTAACCTCGGACACGGTATTCATCAGTTTGTAGACCCTGCGGCGCCGAAAGTCTTTGTTGATGCGGTGCATGAATTGAGTGCGCAGTATCACGTTTAAGCCTCGTGAGCGTATGCTGCGTCACAAATGTGGTGGCGTAGCGTTTATCCTACCGTACGCATATCTTACAATTTTCCCTCCGATTAAGAATAACTAGGAAAGTTCATGAGCCGTCTTGCACGAGCCTTTTTATATTCTTTGACTGCTCTCGTTGTGGGATGTGGGGAGTTTATCGTTGATGATCAGGATTTTAGCGATAATCGAAGAACGCTCGACATAACCAATGATAATGCAGAAGCTTACCTGTGGTCTTCTTACCAAAGTATCTTTTCCCCACTCTATTTTGCGCGTTTAAATGAAATGCTTGATGCTCGTGACTTTAAAGGTGTTCAGGTAGGGGGTTATACATGCCCAGGAGGAGGAAGTGCAGTTGTTAATTTCCCTAATGCTTCTGGAGTGCGATATGAAGAATCTGATGCTTTCTCGATAAATTATACTGCTTGCTTTAATGACGCTGGAGCACAGTTGAATGGTGAGGTTTCGGGAAAGTATAAAGAAACGGAAGGCTATAATAAAACGTTCGCGACCGACCTGACCGTTGCCCAATGCATTACTAACTTAGAGCTCGATGAAAAAATCGATGCTGGTCGATACGAGTTAATTGATGATCAAGCATCTAATTTGATTTTTGATAAGCAAGGTGCACGTTTATTTGTGCGTTATATGGAGCAAGATCCTCAGGACGATCAATTAGCAATAGAGAAGAGAGTTGAAGAGCTCTCACTTGATCAAATTGCAGTAGTGGTTAATCGTTCAACGACAGATTTTGATTCTAGTTTTGAAGAAGATGGAGCGCGAATTTTTGTTGTTGAAGATGGTCTTCAAGAGCAAATTGATTGTGCTTATTATGAACGCGAGATTGATCTAGATTTGCAGGATTTGATTGTCGATATTGATGACAATACGTACGAGCTATCTGGGAAGTTAGCATTAAAAAACTCAATGGGCAGAGAGGTTGGAGTAAGTTCTCGGCAAGATAGGGTTTATTCTTTGTCTGGAGATTTTACGAGCGTTTTAAGCAAAGGAAATTTTCGCGAAGATCACTCTATAAAAGACTTTGAGTGGAGAATTGAATATGGTCCGACTTCGCAATCAACCTGGGCTCTCTCATTTAGCGCAGAACTGACGAATCAAAACGATGGAGTAATTTTTGAAGCTTTTTCAAGTACAGGTTCTCCCTTACGCGGTGCTTTTGATTTAAGTGTACCGAATCTTGGAATTTTAAGTGTAAGTGGGAAAGATGACGATGGTGTCGCGATGAATGTTTTGAATAGTGCTGGTGTAACATTTGCGATACAGTCAGACGGCGATATTAATGGCGATGGTCGAGTCGATTTGACTGCTCCTAATTTCAACGTTGCATGGAATGACTTTTTAGATCGTAACTTCGTGCGTCCTCCTGTGGAAAATATTATTCGTTAGTATGCCTAAATCTAAAACGGCTTATGTTTGTACTGAGTGTGGTGCAGACTTTTCAAAGTGGCAGGGACAATGCCCAGAATGTGGTGAATGGAATACCGTTCAAGAAATTAAGCTCTCATCAGCCAAAACTTCCCGCTCTTCAGCTAAAAGTGTGGGGTATGCAGGCGCTGCTGCAGAAATTAAATCTCTCAGTGCGATTGATCTGAAAGAGCAGCCTAGATTTAGCTCGGGTATCGGAGAGTTTGATCGTGTTTTGGGTGGTGGTTTAGTTCCGGGTTCTGCAATTTTAGTTGGTGGTCATCCTGGTGCAGGGAAGAGCACGTTACTTCTGCAGACGATGTGTTATCTAGCAAATCATTTACCCGCACTATATATCACCGGTGAAGAATCTCTTCAGCAAGTTGCGATGCGTGCTAAGCGCTTGGAGCTGCAGGCAGATGATCTCAAAATGTTTTCAGAAACAAGCATTGAGAGTATTGAAGCGACGGTACAAAGCGTTCAGCCTAAGGTCTTAGTGGTTGATAGTATTCAGGTGATGTTGAGTGAATCACTGGATTCTGCTCCGGGAAGCGTCTCTCAAGTCCGCGAATGTGCTGCGCGTCTAACACGTTTAGCTAAGCAAACGGGTATGGTGCTTTTTTTAGTTGGTCACGTCACCAAAGAGGGAGCGATTGCTGGTCCAAAAGTATTGGAGCATATGATCGATTGTTCGATCATGTTGGAAGGCTCGAGTGATACACGCTACAGGACTTTGCGCGGAATTAAGAATCGTTTTGGTGCAGTGAATGAATTAGGCGTGTTTGCCATGCAGGAAAAAGGCTTGGCTGAAGTTAAAAATCCAAGTGCCATTTTTCTAAATAGGGGTGAAGAAGCGTCCCCTGGTAGTGCTGTTACGGTTCTTTGGGAAGGTACGCGTCCTCTGCTTGTAGAATTGCAGGCCTTGGTTGATGAGAGTCAAGGTTCTTACCCGAAACGCGTTGCTCTGGGCTTGGATCAAAATAGGGTCTCCATGTTATTAGCGGTGTTGCATCGCCATGGCGGTCTTCATTGTGGTGATCAAGATGTTTTTGTCAGTCTCGTAGGCGGCGTGAAAACATCTGAAACGAGCACTGATTTAGCATCGCTCGCATCTATCGTCTCAAGTTTTCGTGGTGTGAATTTAGCGCGTGATGTCATCATGTTTGGCGAGGTAGGGCTTTCTGGAGAAGTACGCCCTGTCGCAAGTGGCCAAGAGCGTATCCATGAGGCGGCGAAACATGGCTTTAAATTAGCTTATGTTCCGTGGGGTAATCGCCCCAGAGAGGATGTGCCTGGAATGAAGGTCGTGCCTGTCAAAACGCTTGATGAGTTTCTTAAAAACGTCTTTTAGTTTGCTCGTTAGTGCGTTTCGCTTAACGCGCTCAGTTCGCGGTGCAGAAGATCCTCGTCTGCTAAGTTGAGCTCTACGAGTCTTTTTAAATGCGTCATGCTGTCGATATCGATATGGTCGCAGGCAAAACCTAAGGCGTTGTCGTGCTCATTTGAAAACGAAAGTATCATGTTAATGCACTGCTCGTTTCCAGCGAGTTTGATGCTAGCTTCAAAGGTATTGTCTTTGTTCATCGAAAAACCCTCTGGCTTTCGAATCAATACGCCCTTCAGTGAAATGTCTTGCACACCGCTCGTCCATTCCAAACCTTCTTGACTCAAGGTGCATTCGGCATTGAATAAAATTCGGCTGAATTGACGACGTTCTTGCTGTTCTTGTAATTGTGACATGCCTTTTCCTAGTATGAGTGCGAGGACTAATGCGCACTTACTTTAGATTTAAGTTTAAATCCTAGCAAGTGCGCAGCACTTATTATGCGAGTTTCTTATAGTTGAGGCGTGTCGGCGTTTTCGCAAGCTCACCTTTTCTATCTTTGAAGTCTGCTTCGTATTCTGTGTAATTGCCTTCAAACCAGACAACCTCACTATCACCTTCATATGCAAGAATGTGTGTTGCAATACGATCTAGGAACCAGCGATCGTGCGATATGACAATCGCACAACCTGGGAAGGCCAGCACAGCTTCCTCTAGTGCGCGCAAGGTCTCAACATCTAAGTCGTTGGTAGGTTCGTCAAGCAAAAGAACATTCGCGCCTTGCTTTAAGGTGTTTGCCAAGTGTAGTCGATTCCGTTCACCGCCAGATAATTCACTCACGCGTTTTTGCTGGTCATTGCCGCGGAAATTAAAACGGCTGATGTAGGCGCGTGATGGCGTTTGGTAGTTGCCGATCGTGATCATATCGTTGCCGTCGCTTACTTCTTCCCAAACAGTTTTGTTATTGTTTAGGTCGCGAGTCTGCTCGACATATCCAAGTTCAACTGTTTCACCAAGACGAATCGATCCTTCATCTGGCTCTTCAATGCCGGAAAGTAGTTTGAATAGTGAAGACTTACCCGCGCCGTTGCCGCCAACGACACCTACGATACTGCCGGGAGGAACTGAGAAGCTTAGATCTTTAAATAATAGTTTGTCGCGATATTGCTTGCAGACACCATCAAGTTCGATAACAACGTCGCCCAAGCGTGGCCCAGGTGGAATATATATTTCCATGGTCTCGTTGCGTTTTTGTGAGTCTTGCGAATTAAGCTCTTCAAAGCGCTGAAGACGAGCTTTACTTTTTGCATGGCGGCCTTTTGCGTTGCTTCTAACCCATTCGAGTTCAGACTTAATGCTGCGTTGGCGAGCGTCTTCTTGTTTCTGCTCAATTTCGAGACGTTTCTCTTTTGCTTCAAGCCATTGTGAATAGTTGCCTTCAAATGGAATGCCGTGGCCGCGGTCTAATTCAAGAATCCAGCCTGCGACGTTATCAAGGAAGTAACGGTCGTGAGTGATGGCGACGACGGTGCCAGGGTAATCGTGTAAGAATCGTTCAAGCCAAGCCACACTTTCGGCATCAAGGTGGTTAGTTGGTTCATCAAGCAGCAGCATGTCTGGTTTCGAGAGAAGAAGGCGGCAAAGCGCTACACGACGTTTTTCACCCCCAGAAAGCGTTGCAACATCCGCATCCCATGGCGGTAAACGCAAAGCATCCGCAGCAACTTCTAAGGTGCGTTCGAGATTATGGCCATCTCCTGTTTCGATAATAGCTTCAAGCTTGGCCTGCTCCGCTGCCAGTGCGTCGAAATCAGCATCTGGTTCGGCATACTCGGCATAGACTTGGTCGAGACGCTCTAGAGCATCTTTTATTTCACGTAAACCGTCTTCTACATTTCCGCGTACATCTT
Source organism: Oleiphilus sp. HI0125 (assembly GCF_001635355.1). Taxonomy (NCBI): domain Bacteria; kingdom Pseudomonadati; phylum Pseudomonadota; class Gammaproteobacteria; order Oceanospirillales; family Oleiphilaceae; genus Oleiphilus; species Oleiphilus sp. HI0125. The sequence goes on along the minus strand of NZ_LWGF01000079.1, from coordinate 7,960 downwards.
TTGACTCGTCAAGTTGCGGTTCCTGCGGTAGATAGCCAACGTTGATGCCAGGTTGAGGACGAGCTTCCCCCGTGTAGTCTTGATCGACACCTGCCATGATTTTAAGGAGCGTTGATTTACCTGCGCCATTCAGGCCAAGAACACCGATTTTTGCGCCGGGAAAGAATGAAAGAGAAATGTCTTTTAGGATCTCTCGTTTAGGAGGGACAACTTTCCCTACTCGGTTCATGGTAAACACATATTGTGCCATGCAATTGCTCCTAGATTTTGTTCAGTATCGTGGGCTGGGCTGCCTCGAAGAATATGACGCGCACACTAGCGAAAAACCTGAAATAACGCAACGAAAGTAAATTTTTGGCATCGAGATACGACCGCGACCTATTTTAGACGCTTTCAAGCGATTAGGTCTCATAAATATCGTGATGTTGCAGGGAAAATCATTTAAACTGCGCGCTTTTTAAACTAACCCGAATTTGTTCAGGGTTTGCCGTAGTTAAGAAGACCAAGAGGCATAGTATGTTCAAGCAAGAAATGACCATCGCTGGATTTGATGATGAACTGTTGTCGGCAATGGATGCAGAAGCAAAAAGACAGGAAGATCATATTGAATTGATTGCTTCAGAAAATTACACCAGCCCTCGTGTAATGGAAGCGCAAGGATCTTACCTTACTAATAAATACGCCGAAGGCTACCCAAGTAAACGTTACTACGGTGGTTGTGAGCATGTTGACGTAGTCGAGCAGCTAGCAATCGATCGTGCAAAGGCATTGTTTGGTGCGAAGTACGCGAACGTTCAGCCTCATTCAGGTTCACAAGCAAACGCAGCGGTATTTATGGCTCTTTGTCAGCCAGGTGACACAATCCTTGGTATGAGCTTGGCGCATGGTGGTCACTTAACGCATGGCGCGGCGGTTAGTTTTTCAGGCCGAATCTACAATGCAGTTCAATATGGCTTAAACGAAGCAACTGGTGAGATTGATTACGATCAAGTTGAGGCTCTTGCGCGTGAGCACAAGCCTAAAATGATTATCGCTGGTTTTTCAGCCTATTCTCTTGTTGTTGACTGGAAGCGTTTCAGAGCAATTGCAGACGAAGTGGGTGCGTACTTGTTTGTTGATATGGCGCATATAGCGGGTCTTGTTGCTGGCGGTGTTTACCCAAGTCCTGTTGGTATTGCAGATGTCGTGACTACAACGACGCATAAAACGCTACGAGGCCCTCGTGGTGGTTTGATTTTGGCAAATGATGACGAAGAGCTGAACAAAAAGCTGAACTTTGCCGTCTTCCCTGAAAGTCAGGGTGGACCATTGATGCACGTGATTGCTGCGAAAGCAGTGTGCTTCAAAGAAGCGATGTCAGAAGAGTTTAAAACATATCAGCAGCAAGTCGTTAAAAATGCACAAGCGATGGTTTCTGTATTTTTAGAGCGTGGCTACAAAATTGTGTCTGGCGGTACTGATGACCACCTTTTCTTGCTTGATTTGATTGATAAAGATGTAACGGGCAAAGACGCTGACGCAGCATTAGGTCGTGCTCACATTACAGTAAACAAGAACTCGGTTCCAAACGATCCTCGTTCTCCATTTGTAACGAGTGGATTGCGTATTGGTACTCCAGCTATTACAAGTCGAGGTTTTCAGTCGAAAGATTGTTCTGAATTAGCTTCATGGATTTGTGATGTGATTGACGCGTTAGTTGCCAATCCAGAGGACGACTCTGTCATCAACGCAACACGCGAAAAAGTGCAAGCAATTTGCTCGCGTTTGCCAGTTTACGCATAACTGTCAGGGTTGATTCCTCATGCATTGTCCGTTTTGTAAGGCGACTGACACGAAGGTTTACGACTCTCGTTTGGTTTCTGACGGCAATCAAGTACGTCGTCGACGCGAGTGCTTGACCTGCCAAGAACGCTTTACCACATTTGAAACGGCTGAGCTTGTGATGCCGCGGGTTGTTAAACAAGACGGCTCGCGCCAACCCTTCGATGAAGAAAAGCTGAATCGTGGTGTTCAGCGAGCTTTAGAAAAGCGTCCTGTGAGTATTGAGTCCATTGAACAGGCGATAGACAACATCAAGTATCGTCTGCGAGCGACTGGTGAGCGAGAACTATCTTCATTGCAAGTGGGTGAAGAAGTGATGCGAGAACTTCGAAGTTTAGATGAAGTTGCATATGTTCGATTTGCCTCGGTATATCGCAGTTTCCAAGACATCAATGAGTTTAAAGAAGAGATTGATCGCTTAGCCAAGCGTGATCGCTCTTCTGATAACGCATAAGCACTAAGAGTTTTGCTCCATATGCATGACTGGTCGGCTGATGATCATCGTTATATGGCTCGTGCTATCGAGTTAGCCTGGCTTGGTGAATTAAGTTGCCAGCCTAATCCACGTGTTGGTTGTGTCATAGTGCGCGATGGTCAGATTGTTGGAGAGGGCTTTCATGAACGAGCAGGTGAAGGCCATGCTGAGGTTAACGCATTAGCTCAAGCCGGAGAGTTGGCCAAAGGTGCTACGGCATATGTAACCCTAGAGCCTTGCAGTCATTACGGTAGAACTCCACCTTGTGCAAGAGCCTTAGTCGATGCGGGATTGGCACGCGTTATTAGTGCGATGCAAGATCCGAATCCCTTGGTTGCAGGTAAGGGCGTAAGCATATTGAGTGATGCTGGTATTCAGGTTGAACTAGGATTGCTCGAAGAGCAATCGAAGCAGCTAAATATTGGTTTTATTTCAAGAATGACGCGTAAGCGACCCTTTGTACGTCTAAAGATGGCAGCGAGTGTTGATGGGCGAACAGCAATGGCTTCTGGCGAAAGTCAGTGGATTACCGGTGCTGCTGCGAGAGAAGATGTACAAGCGTGGCGCGCAAAGTCTTCTGCTATTTTAACTGGCGTAGGAACCGTTCTACACGACAATGCCAAGTTAACGGTGCGAACTGATCATCTACTCGATAAACGAGGGTTTCAGCCGATGCGCGTGGTTCTTGATGCGCACGCACGTTTAACCGGGCAAGAAGCGGTTTTTGAGAACAATGCTGCGGTGCAGTATGTCGTATCGGAAGAGGCTAAGGCTTCTCCCGAAATTGTGGGTTCGCAACATGTCAATGTCGTACGTTTAGCATTGGACGCGAAAGGATATTTTGATTTATCTGCGCTTCTCCATGCTCTGGCCGAACAAGAAGTCAATGATCTTTTTGTGGAGGCTGGAGAGAGTCTTGCTGGCAGTTTTATAGATCAAAATTGCGTAGATGAATTACTGCTGTATGTTGCGCCTAAGTTGATGGGGCATCAGGCAAAAGCTCTGGCGAATCTGCCATTTGATCGTATGGGGCAGGCCATAGATTTAGATCTTAAGGATGTTCGAAAAGTAGGGGTCGATCTACGATTTCAGTATCAATTTAAGGGCGCTCTTTAGAAATGTTTACAGGTATTATTGAGGCGGTTGGCACCATAGCTGCCATTGAAAGTGCTCGTTCAGGCGCTCAACTTCGTATCAATGTCCAAGCCCTTGATATGAGTGATGTTCAATTGGGAGACAGCATTGCTGTAAACGGAGTTTGTCTGACTGTCACCGCTTTCTCTCCTAATGATTTTTGTGCGGATATCTCCGCAGAGTCATTGCGTTACACACGATTCGCAACGATGCGAGTCGGTGATCGAGTTAATCTTGAAAAAGCGCTTACGCTTTCGCGCCGTTTAGGTGGCCACTTAGTCAGTGGGCATGTTGATGGAATAGGGTCTATAGTTGCTGTCAGCTCAGAAGGTGACTCATTACGTTATACCATTCACTGTTCATCGGAACTTTCGCGCTATATCGCGAATAAAGGCTCAATTACCGTGGATGGAGTTAGTCTTACAGTGACTGGTTTGGTGGATGAAGGATTTACTCTCAATATTGTTCCTCATACCGCTCAGAATACGATTATCCCTGAGTATTCAACTGGCCGAGATGTGCACTTAGAGGTAGATCTTATGGCTCGCTATGCAGAGCGGTTATTGAGTTTTTCAGATGAAAAGCAATCGCCGAAGTCGGTGATTGATGAAGCGTTTTTAGCAAAGAACGGTTACAAGATATAGAAACACACCTAGCTTAATTTGCTGGGTCTTTGGAGGTTGAATGAAGCTCAACACTGTTGAAGAGCTAGTTGAAGATATCCGTCAAGGTAAAATGGTTATTCTGATGGATGACGAGGACCGAGAGAACGAAGGTGATCTCGTTATTGCGGCAGAGCAAGTGCGTCCTGAAGATATTAATTTCATGGCGACACATGCGCGTGGTCTCATTTGTATGACGATGACGAGAGATCGTGCGGATTATTTTGGCTTGCCTCCGATGGCGCATGCAAATAACGCACAATTTTCTACCAATTTTACTGTTTCGATTGAAGCGGCAGAAGGTGTAACGACGGGCATCTCTGCTGCGGATCGTGCTCATACTATTCGCACTGCTGTGGGTCGAAATAGCAAACCCCAAGATATCGTCCAGCCGGGTCATGTTTTCCCAATTGTTGCTCAGCCTGGTGGCGTATTAACGCGTGCGGGTCATACAGAAGCTGGTTGCGATTTGGCGAGAATGGCTGGCTTTGAAGCGGCTTCGGTCATTGTTGAAATTATGAATGATGATGGCACGATGGCACGTCGCCCTGATCTTGAAGAATTTGCGAAAAAACACGATCTAAAAATTGGCACAATCGCCGATATGATTCATTATCGTGCTCTGAATGAGCAGACGGTTACTCGTCAGGAAGAGCACGGCGTTCAAACTGAGCATGGTGATTTTCAGCTGATTACCTACAAAGATACTTTGCAAGGCGATGTGCATATGGCTTTCGTGTTGGGTGATGTAGATCAGGTTGATGCGCCAATAGTACGTGTTCAATACCCTGACATACTGCGTGACACAATTGGTGTACGAAAAGAAGGTTCTCAATCTTGGTCGGTGCAAAACTCGCTAGCAAAAATTGCTGAAGCAGGCGCTGGTGTATTGGTGCTTTTAGGTGATTCATACGAAGCATCAATGGAAGACCGCTTGGTTGAGTTTTTTAACTCATCTTCTCCCCAATCAGGTGGGCAAGGTGCGTATTTGACGGTTGGCACAGGCTCGCAAATATTGCGTGATTTGGGCGTTCATAAAATGCGCTTGCTCGCGCCAGAGATGAAGTTTTCGGCGCTGTCGGGCTTTGATCTTGAAGTAACAGAATTCATTCCGTACAACGGATAAAACAGCTAATTAAAGAGTAAAAAAGATGCGAAATATCAAAATTCATGAAGGTGACTTTAAAGAAGTTTCAGGTAAGTTTGCCTTAGTAGTTGGTCGTTTTAATGCTTTCGTTGTGGAAAGTTTGGTAGAAGGTGCGATTGACGCGCTTGTACGTCAAGGTATTGCGGAAGGAGATATTGAAATCTTCCGTGTTCCTGGTGCGTTTGAGCTTCCGCTAGCAGTTCAGCGTGTGGCTAAAACGGGTCAATTTGACGCTATTGTCGCGCTTGGAGCAGTGATTCGCGGTGGTACACCACACTTTGAGTACGTGGCAGGTGAATGTACAAAAGGAATTAGCGCTGTTTCATTAGAGACTAATCTACCTATTGCCTTTGGCGTATTGACTGTCGATAGCATCGAACAAGCGATTGAGCGTTCAGGCACGAAAGCTGGCAACAAAGGTGCGGAAGCAGCGATGTCAGCATTAGAAATGCTTACCTTGTTTAAAAACGCAGGTATTTAATGAGCGAATTTGATTCTAGTGCACCTAAGAAGGTCACTACATCTCAGCGTAAGAGAGCGCGAAAACTTGTGCTCCAGGCGCTTTATCAATGGCAGTTGGGTCATTCTGGTACGTCTCAGATAGAAGCGGAGTTTCGTACTGATAATGACTTCGGAAAGATCGATCAAGCTTATTTCGAGCAAGTGTTTCGAACGATTCCAAGTTCTATCAATGAACTAGATCAACAATATGAAGTGTTGCTAGACCGTGCCTTAGAAGAGGTCGACCCAATTGAGCTGGCTATTTTACGTATTGGTACGTTTGAGCTAATGCATCGCATCGATATTCCTTTGGGGGTTGTGATCAACGAAGCGATTGAACTCGCAAAAGAGTTTGGCGGTACAGATGGTCACAAGTATGTGAATAGCATATTGGACAAGTTAGGTAATAAGCTGCGTTCTGCTGAAGCCAGTGCGCAACGCAAATAGCAATTTAATGCTGGGGTGGTTAGGACAATCTACACATGAACTCTCGTTTAAGGAAAAGCCGCGAGTTTGATCTAATCACTTCTTTGTTTTCTAAAAGTCGCGCTCCGTCGTTTGATCTTGGGATAGGCGACGATGCTGCGGTGTTTTCACCTCCTTCAAACCAGTCTCTTGTGTTGTCGATAGATACCTCGGTTGAGGGACGGCATTTTCCAACTGGTTTCCCTCCCGAATTCATTGCTAAACGAGCACTGGGTTCTGCGCTCAGCGACCTAGCCGCAATGGGAGCCCAGCCACATCATTTTACTATGGCTTTAACACTGCCAGAGTTCGATACGGTTTGGTGCGAGCGATTTTCTACAGGCTTATATGATCTGGCCGAGCAATTTAATATTTCGCTAGTTGGTGGCGATACGACTAAAGGGCCTCTGACAATTAGTATTCAGGTTCATGGCTTAGTTGATAAAGGTAACTATTTAAGTCGATCTTCCGCATCACCGGATGATTTAATTTTTGTATCAGGTTGCTTGGGTGATGCACATGCGGGTCTGCTACTAGCGCTAGAAGACAAAGAGTTAATTGAGCCATACCAACAAGCATTGTTTGAAAGCTTTGCTTCGCCAACGCCTCAGATAGCGCTTGGTTTGGAGGTTAATGGGATAGCGAGTTCAGCGCTTGATATTTCAGATGGTTTACTGGCTGACTTAGAGCATTTGTGCTGCGCCTCGGGCTTATCGGCCGAGCTAGAGTTAAGTGCAGTGCCATTGTCAGATAATTTGCTGAGATATAGAGATTATGACTTTGCATTACAGGCGGCATTAAATGGTGGTGATGACTATCAGTTACTCATCACGGCTTCTTCAGATAAGCGTCAAAGATTGTTAGAACTAGGCTTTATTGAAATCGGCGTGATGTTAGCTGATGAGGGCAAAGTGTTGTCAGCAAAGTTAAATGGGGAGTCTGTGGCTCTGCCAGAAAAACGAGGCTTTGATCATTTTGAGTGATAAAAAAATTCCCTTACACCTATTGAAAGATCCCCGCTGCTTATTGGCATTTGGTTTTGGCAGTGGCTGCGCATCGAAAGCGCCTGGGACTTTTGGTACATTGGCAGCTATCCCCTTTTATCTACTAATTTCAGACTTAGCGCCATTGCACTATCTTTTAGTTTGCCTTGGTTCTTTTGTTGTAGGTTGTTATCTCTGCGATATTGCGAGCCAGAAATTGCAGGTGCATGACCACGGAGGTATTGTCTGGGACGAATTTGTCGGCTACTGGATTGCTATGTTTGCTGCGCCGTCTGGCTGGCAGTGGATTCTGATAGGTTTTGTACTATTCCGCCTTTTTGATATTTGGAAGCCGTGGCCAATTCGAATACTGGACAAGCACGTACATGGCGGGTTTGGCATCATGATTGATGATGTTGTTGCAGGTCTTTATGCCCTTGGCTGTGTACACCTAATAGCTGTCGCTGTTAGTGGGTTTTAGGAAGTTTCTGAACGACGCTGAGAAATCTTGCTAGGCTAGCTTCCGCTCTCTCTTTTGATGCGTATGGGCCGCTATCAAACCCCTCTCGTGTTGAAAAATACCAACGATCTCCTGCGCAAAAGAACCGTTCGCTTCTGAAAGGAATGTTTCCTGACTCGCCTTTTCTGTGACTCTGTGTGGTCATGGCTAATCCTGCTTTTCTAAGTTAGTCCCCTAATTTAGTATCAATTGTATAAAAAACAATCTATCTGTTTGGGTGTCTAGATCTTGTTTTATGAAATTAGAGTTAGC
>NZ_LWGF01000078.1:0-812 GCF_001635355.1 Oleiphilus sp. HI0125 | reverse complement strand
GGCCAATCAAACGTTGAATTTCAACTGTTCGACCTTGCTGCTTACCTCGCGCCGCCTCACGTGACATGCGCGACCCAGTTGAACGCGGCAACATGCCATATTCTGCTGTAATCCAACCTTTACACTCACCTTTTAAGAAGCGAGGCACCGACTCATCAATTGATGCAGTACAAATTACTTTCGTATCACCAAACTCCACCAACACAGATCCTTCTGCATGTTTTGTATATCCTGGAGTAAGTTTAATTGCGCGCGCTTGATCTAACGCTCTGCCACTTGGACGCATATCATTTCCCTTAAAATAAACTAAACTAGAAAAATTTTGCGGCGAGTTTAACACTTTCTGTCGTGGCTCGCGCCCTCACTTTCCACTATGATTCTCAGACGTTTACAAAACCACTTTGAGAAGCTTCATGATAAAAAGTATGACCGCGTTTGCACGACAAGAAGCAAACACAGAAGGCGGCACATTGACTTGGGAAATTCGCAGTGTAAATCACCGCTACTTAGAGCCGAACTTTCGTATTCCAGAACAATTTAGGGAAGCTGAAGGACAGCTTCGCGAGCAACTACGTAAAAAGTTGGCACGAGGTAAATTAGATTGCTCATTGAAATGGCAAGCAAACGACCATGCAAATGAAGACATCGCAATCAACACAAACATCTTAAAGCAGCTCAATCATGCGCTGAGCGAGATCTCTTCCAATATTGAGCACAGCGCCAAACCTTCAAGCTTAGAGATTCTTCAATGGCCGGGCGTCATTGAACATACCGAAGCGGACAAGGGCGAACTTATGAAGCTCTGCGTATCG
>NZ_LWGF01000077.1:0-2108 GCF_001635355.1 Oleiphilus sp. HI0125 | reverse complement strand
TGCCTTGAACATTTGCCGCTATTAACTCACCAATCACTACCGCGCCAACGCTAAACCGAATGGTATCGCGCTGATCAAAGCTAATAATACCCTCTGCGTCGGTAACACCTCTTGCACCCGAGCTAGTCTCATACTCAAGACCAACGAGGATGTCGTCAATCACTTGCGAAACTTGGGTTGTCGCTGTATCTCCAGAGGCGATATTAGTCGCGCTAACGCTAGCGCTTACCGTAACATTGACATTGGCAGCATGCTCTATAGTCATGGAGCGGCTAACACCTGCACTGACTGCGATGTCAAAATCACTGCCATCACTCACCGCCAAAGTAGTGTTGCCTTCCAACAACTCGACACCACTGGGAAAGCCTGAGAAGGTCACTGGTGATAAGCTCTCACTGCCATCATCGGTAGCCAAATCCGCCATTAGTGACAAACTCCGTGTCATCGTTACAGTGTCAGAGGTATCTTGAACAAGAGTCTCTATGTTGTTATAGATTAGATTACCGCCTCCAACAAATGTCACAGAACCCGAGGTTGTACCACTAGGAGCGAGACTTTGGACAGCGGACATGTTTAGCATCAACGTATCACCGGAGCCACCGCCGCCGTCAACAGAGACGTTCTGCGCATTCCCCCAACCTTTTACATAAATCAAGTCATTACCATTAAACGTTGACACACCGCCGGCGTTGTTTTGCGTACCNGTGATGATCACATAATCGGCATTATTACTGCCTTGAACGTTGCTATTCATCTGGATAACACCTTGATGAATAAGGTTTAAATTATCGATCTCGATGCTGCCAACTGCAGATATTTGTTCATCACCCAAGGTAAAGTTTAACGTTGGTGCTAGAGCATCTTCATCAGCTTCCACTGATATGGTCAAGGTTGTCGTCGCACTATTGCTATCGACTTGGCTGCTATCGTCTGGGTCAACATCTTCGTTGTATACCGTTATTTGCAGATCAATATCACCCTCGTAATCCGCCGCTGGCGTAATACTGAGGTCTGCAACGTCCTCTGCTGTCAACGTCCATACTCCTGTACCATTATCAGTACCTGCTGATAACGTTGCGTCCAGTGGCACACCACTGATCGTGTACCCAGTAATTGACTCAGACCCATCGTTATCCGTCAGGCTAGAAGTAATATCAAGAGCGATGGAGGCGTCGTCTACCTCAGTGATTTCCACACCATCTATTTCAAGATATGCCAACTCAGCTGCACCCGGATTGGCTATCTCAAAAATGATTTCATAACTACCAGATTCTGGCGCAGTAAAGGTCATAGTTTGCATATCCCAAGATGCAGGCGCGCTAATAACCGAACTTGAACCTATAAGAGTATTTACGCCATTTGGACCTGTATAACTCACTTTTATATAAGCATTGTTTTCAAACATGAGGTGGCCCGTCTGCAACCCAAAACTAGCCTGTTCAAAACTAATCATGTAGTCCTGATTTGCTGCTAGAGATACGGTTTGAGAGATACCCTCTTTGAAATCTTCCATGATGCCCATACCAACCCAAGTTCCTCCATTGCCAGAGACTATAGGTGTGTTGATCCAGCTACCGGAAGCGGCACCTCCTGCAGCATTATCTTCATCATTAACATCTGGTGAACCAAATTCAGTAGACCAACCAGAGAGATTCATTCCGTCAAGGAACCCATTAACTGGCGTACCTTGTAAATCTCCGTTAGTAAATAAATTTTGTCCAGTTGCAGCGCCACTTGAAACGCCGTCAGAAGCCCCCGCCACAATAGGCGTATCGGCAACCGCCTCGACGGTAACCTCTACCGAACCATTATAAACTTGACTAGCACCACTCTGTGTGAACGTTACTTCAGTCGTTAATGTAAAGTCATCGCTGGAATGTTCGACTGGCGTAAGGCTCAAACCATCAAGATCAGCGGGATCCACTGTCCAGGTGCCATCACCGTTGTTCGTACCCGCTGACAAAATCGCTCCAGTTGGCACGCCACCGATCGTGACACTGCTGATCGTTTCAGTGCTGTCAACAGCGGTTAATGGACCCAGTTCAAGATCGACCTCAGTATCCTCTAACGTGCTTACCGTTCCTGTTAATGGATTGCCATCCGCGCTC
>NZ_LWGF01000076.1:0-1837 GCF_001635355.1 Oleiphilus sp. HI0125 | reverse complement strand
GACTGCAGGCTTTCTAGGAATAATGTATTACTTCGTTCCAAAACAAGCTGGACGACCTGTTTATTCTTACCGCTTATCTATTGTCCATTTTTGGGCCTTAATCTCGCTTTATGTTTGGGCTGGATCCCATCACCTTCACTACAGCGCACTTCCAGATTGGGCACAAACAGCCGGCATGGTTATGTCTCTTGTTCTTCTTGCTCCATCTTGGGGTGGCATGATCAATGGTATGATGACGCTATCTGGTGCTTGGGACAAACTACGAACTGACCCTATTCTACGCTTCCTTGTTGTATCACTTTCTTTCTACGGAATGTCGACATTTGAAGGTCCGATGATGGCGATTAAAACCGTGAATGCGCTATCACATAACACAGACTGGACTATTGGCCACGTTCACTCTGGAGCATTAGGCTGGGTAGCTATGATCTCGATCGGTGCAACATACCATCTAATCCCTCGCCTATTCGGTGTGAAAGAAATGTTCAGTATTTCATTGATCAACCTTCACTTCTGGCTAGCAACGGCTGGTACAGTTCTATATATCGCAGCGATGTGGGTTAACGGAATCATGCAAGGCTTAATGTGGCGTGCAGTCAATACCGATGGCACTCTCACTTATAGCTTTGTTGAATCTCTAGAAGCGAGCCATAATGGGTATGTCGTCAGATTAATCGGCGGAGCTATCTTCCTGTCAGGCATGCTTATTATGGCCCTTAATGTTTGGCTAACTATTAGACAAACAAGTGCTAAAGCACTCGACTCAGTGCCAGCACAAGCTTAAGGAGAGCGATAGAATGAACCATGAAATAATTGAGAAAAACCTTGGCCTAATGATCCCATTAATCATTGTCGCAATAAGCTTTGGTTTCTTAGTGGAAGTTGTACCTCTTTTCTTTAACAAGGATATGAAAACACCTGTCGAGGGACTTAAGCCTTATACTGCGGTACAACTAGAAGGTCGTGACATATATATCCGTGAAGGGTGCCATACTTGTCACACACAAATGATTCGTCCGTTCCGCGCAGAAACAGAGCGTTATGGCCATTACTCAGTAGCTGGTGAATTTGTTTACGACCACCCATTTTTATGGGGGTCAAAGCGTACGGGTCCTGACTTAGCGCGTGTAGGCGGTCGCTATAGTGATGATTGGCACCGAGCTCATATGTACAACCCTCGAAATGTTGTACCTGAGTCTAAGATGCCAGCTTACCCTTGGCTGTTCACCGCTAAAATCGATCATAAGACAACACCTAAAAAAATGGAGGCTCTCCGTAAAGTTGGCGTCCCATACACTGATGAAGACATTGCAGGAGCTTCAGATGCAGTAAAAGGTAAGACTGAAATTGAAGCGCTTGTTGCTTACCTTCAAAACCTCGGTACGTTGATTGGGAACAAGTAAGCAAATAATGGATATAAATACGCTAAGGGGACTTTCGACAATATTAGTGATGATCGTCTTCGCAGGAATATGTTGGTGGGCTTTTAGTAATTCAAAGAAGAAAGACTTTGAAGATGCTTCCAACCTCCCATTTGACGATGAAGATATCGCTGAACGAACGTTGCGCGAAAAAGAGAGAGATAATCATGACTAGTTTCTGGAGCTTTTGGGTTTCAATAATCAGTTTAGGATCAATTTTCGGCTGCTTGTGGTTGATATACGTAACACGTAAGAGCCAAACCACTGACACTGAGACTGATCAAACAGTAGGTCACGCTTTCGATGGGATCGAAGAGCTTGATAACCCGTTACCTAAGTGGTGGCTATACATGTTCGTTGCAACCTGTGTATTCGCCCTCGCATACTATGTCCTCTACCCAGGACTAGGTAACTAC
>NZ_LWGF01000075.1:0-1162 GCF_001635355.1 Oleiphilus sp. HI0125 | reverse complement strand
GGCAATGTCTTCAAATTTAAGATCAGCACCTAGCTTCGCTTCGGTTTCTAAGATCTTTTCTACCGCTGGATTTACGAGCACACGCTCTGTATTCCTGAGCGAGCGCATGACCAATCGCGTATCAAGCTCTGTCGCAGCAACAATCGCTTGCTTAACATTCTCATGCACCGGTGCTTCTTTTGTTGCAATAAAACGTGTGCCCATGTTCATGCCCTCAGCACCCATAGCCAATGATGCAACCAAAGAGCGTGCGTCGGCCATTCCGCCGGAAGACAGGAATGGGATTTCGAGTTCATCGTGCGCTCTAGGCAACAGAATCATATTCGGGATGTCATCTTCCCCTGGGTGACCGCCACACTCGAAACCATCGACCGATACAGCATCACAACCAATAGACTGAGCTTTTAAAGCATGACGCACTGAGGTGCATTTATGTACGACTTTGATACCCGCATCTTTTAGCATCGGCATGTACTGAGCGGGGCTACGTCCAGCTGTTTCAACGACTTTAACGCCGCCCTTAATGATCGCATCAATATAACCCGGATAATCTGGTGAGCTAACCGTAGGCAAAAAGGTTAAGTTAACTGCGAATGGTTTGTCTGTTAGGTCATTACACTTTGCGATTTCGTTCGCTAAATCGGCAGCAGAGCGTTGTGTTAAACCCGTGATAGTTCCAAGGCCACCGGCGTTAGATACAGCCGCTGCTAACTCTGCAAAACCGACGTAATGCATGCCGCCCTGCATAATCGGATGTTCAATACCGAGCAATTCTGTAATTTTCGTTTTCATATTCATTCTCTATACGCAACGCACAAGGCGTCGCTAACTAGTGGAAGCGTTCGACCATATACAAGGCCAACTTGCGAAACATAGTCAATGCTGTATGCATCGACTACTTGTTGAATTCTGGTTTACGTCCATTTGCAAAGGCATCAACGCCCTCCCTGCCGTCAGGCGAAGCAGAGTTAGATGCTAGCGCTAAACCTTCTAGATGCATTTGGGACTCGAGCGTTTCGTTATACGTATTACGAAGCAAGCGTTTCGCATCACCCAAGGCTTTACTCGGACCACGCGCTAATTTATCCGCTAGCGACGTAAGTGCTGGCTCGAACTCATCCGATGTCACAACTGTTGTAATCATTCCCCAATCTAATGCTTC
>NZ_LWGF01000074.1:0-1124 GCF_001635355.1 Oleiphilus sp. HI0125 | reverse complement strand
ACTAGTTAAAGCAAACATGCGTAGGAGCGGTGTTGCTGCTGCGCCCGCTTCTTCTGGATCGCTCATCACTGTTTTCACCAATCCCATCAAGGTTTGGGTCAACTTCGCGATGAACTGCTCAGCTTGCTTCTTATGCTCTGGCAATGCATCAGCGATCAAGTCATTCATTGCTGCGATATAAGTGCGAGGTAAACGACCGCCGCGCATCGTCAGCTTACGTCCGATCAAATCAAGCGCTTGAATACCATTTGTGCCTTCGTAGATACGTGCAATGCGTCCATCACGTAATAACTGCTCTACTGGCCAATCTTGGGTGTAACCGTTACCACCCATAGACTGAAGTGCCGCATCTGCGCTGAAGTAGCCTTCGTCAGTCAAGAATGACTTCACGATTGGCGTCATGATCTGGAATAAATCATCTGCTTTTTCGCGATCCGCTTCTTCTGGAGCTGCATGTGCTAAGTCTTGCTGATAAGCAGCCCAATACGCCATTGCGCGGCCAGCTTCAATCAACACCTTTTGCTTAAGCAGCATACGACGTACATCTGGGTGAACAATAATTGGATCTGCTGGACCATCTGGGTTTCTAGGGCCAGTCAATGAACGGCTCTGCAGGCGGTCTTTCGCGAAAGCCAAAGATACTTGGTAACCGGTTTCAGCTAAACCAAGACCCTGCATACCTACCATGATGCGCGCAGCGTTCATCATCGTAAACATGCACTTCAAACCTTCATTCTCTTTACCAACAAGCCAGCCTTTCGCACCCTCAAAGTTCATGACACAAGTCGCTGATCCTTTTATCCCCATTTTGTGTTCTAGGCCGCCACAGAACGCAGGGTTACGTGAACCATCTTCAAGGAATTTCGGAACCAAGAACAATGAGATGCCCTTACTGCCTGCAGGCGCATCCGGAAGCTTTGCCAACACCAAGTGAATGATGTTATCAGTCATATCGTGATCGCCGCCTGTAATCCAGACCTTGTTACCGGTGATCGACACACTACCGTCCGCTTGCGGCTCAGCTTTAGTTTTGATTAGACCAAGATCTGTACCACAATGTGGTTCTGTCAGACACATCGTGCCAGTCCACTCGCCCGCAATAAGCTTCGGCAAATAGTAAGACT
>NZ_LWGF01000073.1:0-821 GCF_001635355.1 Oleiphilus sp. HI0125 | reverse complement strand
CTAGTGTCGCGTCTCGCTGTTCTCTTAATGAAACAAAGTCTACTTTCTTTATCGTTGTCGAGATATGAACGTTTTTGTTTTTCCGCTCTCCAACGGTAGAGACGAACTCCAGTTCACGACCATCAGGTTGGTAGTCGTGGCACATATAAAGGCGTGTTTCATCGGGAAGGGAAAATATCTTCTGAATAGAGTCATACAATACGCTCGCGCTACCGCCAGGAAAATCACACCGTGCCGTGCCCGAATCAGGCATGAATAAGGTATCGCCAACGAAAGCTGCATCACCAATCACATGCGTCACACAAGCGGCGGTATGTCCAGGAGTAAACAGCGCAATGCACTCAATATTGCCAATCTTATATTGCTCGTCCATGGCAAACAGATAGTCGAACTGCGATCCATCGCGAGCAAATTTGCTACCTTCATTGAAGATTTTTCCGAAGCAGTCTTGAACCGTCAAGATCTGTTCTCCGATCGCTAATCTTCCCCCTAACCTCTCTTTTATATATGGTGCTGCTGATAAATGATCCGCATGCACGTGCGTCTCAATGATCCATTCGAGAGACAAAGATTTATTTTGCACATAACGGATAAGTCTATCTGCACTATCATGCGAGATTCGACCAGACGCGTAATTAAAGTCTAATACTGAATCGATAATTGCACAGTGTTTAGTGGTGGGGTCAATAACAATATAAGAAAAGGTGTTTGAATCTTTATCGAAGAAATGAACTACTTCTGGGAGAATCCCAGACTCATCTCTCTTTTTCGCCACGGTAATTATTCCTTAGTTCATTAGTGCAGTTTGCTTAGTAAAATAT
>NZ_LWGF01000072.1:0-1241 GCF_001635355.1 Oleiphilus sp. HI0125 | reverse complement strand
ACTTAATAAACTTTATTGCGAAGTACTCGAATTCAATGACAAGGTAATTACATTCCACAAAAAGCATGGCTTCAGCGTAGAAGGTATATTTAAAAATCAACACTTCTCAAAAGGTCGTTTGTGGGACATATACCGTTTAGCGATTTTCAAAAAGGACTGGAATAGACTTTCTATCGAACTACCATTAATGAGAGATAACAAGTTCGGGCCTGGTAAAACATTTACACATCAATTCTCCATTTCAAAAGAACAAGTGCTAATGTTTTCTGAAGCATCCTCTGACACAAACAAACTCCATATTGACGACGCGTACAGTCGTGAATATGGCTTCGATAAAAGTTTAGTCCATGGTTTTTTAAGCGGTTCAGTATTCTCCAAAATCTTTGGAACATTATTCCCTGGCGAAGGTACAATATATAAGAGCCAATCATTGGAGTTTAAATCACCCATTTACCCCAACACTGAGCTAAACGCAAAAATACATATTGAAACCAAAATAGGGAACCGTCTTAAAGTCCGCACTCTAGTTTTAGACAAAGACGATAATCCGGCTATCACTGGTTATGCAGAAATAATTTTACCTTTGGAAACAGCATGACACCAATTGCTATCAATGGGCGACAAATTGGGCTTAACACCGCCCCATACATCATCGCAGAATTGTCTGCAAACCATAATGGAAGTATCGAGCGCGCCTACGAAATAATGGTAATGGCCAAACGTTGTGGTGCTGACGCCATAAAACTCCAGTCCTACACAGCGGACACAATTACGATTGATTGTGATCGCCCAGAATTTAAAATTGAAGGTGGGCTATGGGGAGGTCGAACTCTTTACGACTTGTATTCGGAAGCATTTATGCCGTGGGAATGGCACAAGCCATTGTTCAAGAAAGCAAAAGAGTTAGGTATTACGATTTTCAGCTCACCCTTCGACGAAACAGCGGTTGATATGCTAGAAGAGCTAAACTGCCCTGCTTATAAAATCGCATCCTTTGAAGCAATAGATATCCCTCTCATCGAATATGTTGCGAAAACAGGCAAGCCCATGATCATTTCTACAGGCATGGCCAATGAAGAAGAGATTAGCGAAGCTGTCACAGCTGCAAAGCGGGCTGGCTGTAAAGAATTAGTGATTTTGCATTGTGTTAGCGGTTATCCAGCCCCAGCTAACGACTATAATCTTGCGACAATCCCTGACATGGCTCAACGCTTCAATGTGCTTACAGGGCTTTCTGACCA
>NZ_LWGF01000071.1:0-1533 GCF_001635355.1 Oleiphilus sp. HI0125 | reverse complement strand
AGTTGTTCGTACAACGATTGCGTCGCTTTTAGCTTACCTTTACCAGATTGATGGATTATTTCTGGGCGTGTGTTTTGATCTAGCAGAGCCATCGCCGCTGGTACGACTTCATTCAACTTCTGAGCACCTAAGCTACCACCTACAACCAATATGCGCGGTTGACGCGACGCATCCCATTTTTTGTCGTTACTAGACTGGTTCAACGCAACAATTTCTTCCCTAATCGGATTTCCAATTAGTGTTGCTCTCACGGCAGAACCAAAGCTATTTGGAAAAGCCTCATACACGGCTTTGGCTATCTTCGCCAAGATCCGATTCGTCATTCCCGCAACGGCATTTTGCTCATGAACGACCAATGGGCGACCAGACAATCTAGCTGCAAGGCCCCCAGGACCAGATGCAAATCCACCCATTCCCACGACCAAATGCGGCTTCACTTTATTGAGAACACCAAAAGCTTGAATTAAGGCATGCACCAAGTTGAATGGAGCCTTTAAAACAGCAAGCTTGCCTTTGCCTCTTAGCCCGCTCACGCTAATGCCATAAAAGGGTATGCCCTGTTTCTCAATGACCGACTGCTCGAAACCACCATTAGATCCAAGCCAAGCAACATTCGCCCCTTGCTCTTGTAACTTTCTAGCCGTTGCAAGAGCAGGAAATACATGACCACCTGTTCCGCCAGCCATCATCAAATACGTTTTCATGAAGACTCTCCTATTCTTGCATGGGGGGTTTCATGATGAACGCGCAACAAAATCGCGATAGCAGCAATGCTTATAATCAAACTACTTCCGCCATAACTCACCAAGGGCAAGGTCAAGCCCTTAGTTGGCAATAAGCCCATGTTCACGCCCAAGTTAATGCTTGCTTGAACGCCTAGTAGTATTGCGATGCCATATGAGAAATAAGCATGGAAAAGCAGCCCTGCTTTTTCAGCCACACGTGCAATTTTGAATGCGCGGTAAATCAACCACGAAAATAATGCGACGACGACTAAAGAACCAATCAGTCCGAATTCTTCCGCAAGAATAGCGAATACAAAATCGGTGTGAGCTTCTGGCAAATAAAACTGCTTCTGCAAGCTATTACCTAGCCCAACGCCAAGTATTTCACCTCTACCAAAAGCGATCAGAGATTGTGTTAACTGATAACCTGCACCAAATTGATCTGCCCACGGGTCGGTATAACCAATTAATCGCTCCATGCGATACGGTTGAGACCAAATCAAAGCCACTACGATTAATAAGCAGGCGACAACGAGAACACCGAATTGATGCAGCTTCGCACCACTCAAGAAAATCATTCCCATGAACGCAGCGCCTATTACGACGGTCGCCCCAAAATCAGGCTCGCTAAGCAAGAGGAAAGCCGCGATAGTGAGCACTAACATAGGCTTAGTAAAACCCCACCAAGACTGTCTGACTTCGTCATGACGTCGAACCAGGTATCCAGCTAGATATGCAACGAGCAATAACTTCGCAGGTTCAGAAGGCTGGATATTAATGCCACCTAAGCCGATCCAGCGTGTACTAC
>NZ_LWGF01000070.1:0-509 GCF_001635355.1 Oleiphilus sp. HI0125 | reverse complement strand
TTTCAGTCGGCACGGGTTTCTCTTGGCGCTAAGGAAAAAGCTGAATCGAGTGCACAGGTGCGAGCACGTGTTGAGCAGGCACGTGAGATACAAATGCGCCGCCAAGGATGTTTGAATAGCGAGTTACATGGTGAAGACTTATCGCGAATATGTGCGTTAAGTGAAGTCCAACAAGATTGGTTAATCGTAACGATTGATAAATTGGCTTTATCGAACAGAGCCGCGCATAGAATGATGCGTCTCGCGAGAACCTTGGCGGATTGTTCTGGGCAGGCGGTGATTAGTCAGGGGCATTTGTCTCAAGCCTTGCGGTTCAGATCTGTGCTATCCAAGGTTTGATACTTTTTAAAAGGCAAAAAAGAGGAGTCACATTGTGACTCCTTAATAGGGGTTTCTTCAAGGAAGACAGAACCACGATCGCTTCTTCGTGAATCTGTGCTGCTAAGTATACGATCAATTTTTAACCTATCCGTGCAAAACATCACCAAATATGTAACAGATCGTTAAAT
>NZ_LWGF01000069.1:0-845 GCF_001635355.1 Oleiphilus sp. HI0125 | reverse complement strand
ACCTCTTGCCAAGGTCGCCTCAGGCGGTGAACTATCAAGAATCAGTTTAGCGATTCAAGTTGTTCTCGCTCAGCGTTCAGCTGTTCCAAGTATGGTATTTGATGAAGTAGATGTTGGGATCGGCGGCGGTACAGCTGAAGTTGTAGGAAAGTTACTAAAAGAGCTTGGGCAAACAGGCCAAGTCATTTGCATCACTCACCAACCTCAAGTCGCCTCGCAAGGTGACCGCCATCTTCGCATTAGTAAATCAATCATTGATGGAACAATGCACTCAGCGGTTGAGCCATTAAATAACGCAGAAAGAACAGATGAAGTAGCAAGAATGTTAGGCGGGATAGATATTACTGAGCAAACTAAAGCGCATGCGAAAGAAATGCTAGGGCTCAACTAACCCCAGCATTACAAGATTTATTATTTCTTCTTACGAACGTACAAGGTCAAACTATGATCAACTAATTCATAGCCGTATTTCTCGGCAATTTCGTGCTGACGTTTTTCAATAATTTCATCATAAAATTCAACAACTTCACCAGACTCAGCATCAACCATATGATCATGATGCTCTTCACTCGCCAACTCAAAAACAGCATGGCCACCTTCAAAATTATTGCGCTGCACTAAACCTGCCGCTTCAAACTGAGTCAGTACGCGATACACCGTTGCCAAACCTACATCATCACCTGATTCTAGAAGTGCCTTATACACATCTTCAGCACTCATATGCTTACCATCAGAAGCTTCTAAGAGACCCAACACTTTAAGGCGTGGAACAGTTACTTTTAATCCGGCTTTTTTTAAATCAGTATTTTCAGGCATAACTTACTCTTTATTATGATGTATATAGG
>NZ_LWGF01000068.1:0-20035 GCF_001635355.1 Oleiphilus sp. HI0125 | reverse complement strand
ATATTGTCTTCACGAGAACCTTCAAGCAACCCAAGTTTGATCAAGCCATCAACAATAACCTCAACGGCGGCTTCATGTGGATGATTCCAGTGATTATCTGGCTTCACTTGAGCAATCGCGGCTTCTTGGGCATCTAAAACAATTTGATAAATCTCTGTCTGCTCTTTGCTGAACTTTCCGTTTACGGGAAAAGTACGCGTAATATCCGATGCATAACAATCGAGTTCACAGCCAGCATCAATCAGAACTAAATCACCATCGTGGAGTTCTTCGTTATTATCAATATAATGCAGAATGCAGGCGTTATCTCCGCTTCCAACGATCGAAGAATAAGCAGGAAAGCGCGCTCCTTCACGTACAAATTGATGTAACAATTCAGCTTCTAAAGAGTATTCATACAAGCCAGCTTTACTCGTTCGCATGGCCTGCACATGAGCCTGCGCGCTAATTTGAGCCGCTCGTCGCATTGTCTCTATCTCGGCTTCACTCTTAAATAAACGCAATTCATGCAATGGATATTCAAGTGCAACAAATTCGCCAGGAGGATGCGCTCCGCTGCGAACCTTGCTGCGAATGGTATTCACCCATTCCATCATTTGCGCATCAAACTGAGCATCGCGACCTAAGGCGTAAAAGACCTTGTCTCGGCCTTCAATAAGCCCCGGCAAAATATCGTCGATATCACTGATCGGAAATGCATCGTCCACACCAAGCTCTTCCAACGCACGATCTGGCCCAAGAATTTTGCCATCCCACATTTCCTTTGTTGGATCTCTTTCACGGCAGAACAACACAGCTTCACCATGTTCTCGCCCGGGAATAAGAGCTAGCACAGCATCAGGTTCATTAAACCCAGTGAGGTAATAGAAATCACTATCTTGTCGAAACGGAAATTCTGCGTCATTGTTTCGAGTTAACAGCTTGGCTGAGGGCAATATCGCAATCGCGTTATCGCCCATGTGTTCAGCGAGCGCATTGCGGCGCTCGGCATATTCTGAAATAGGAATACTCATGAAGGCTATCTAATTACTAGTGCAAAGTCGGAGATGGTTCGTTTGTTTCTAGTGTGTCTGCTGGCGGTTCAGGCTCATTGAACTCAGCATATAAATTCAATACCCCGATACGGACGTATTCACACACCTCAAAAAAATCACGCTCGCTGGTTTCGGAGCTATCCAAACGTGCATCAAGCTGACTAATTTCTACCAAGTCACTCAGTATTTCTTTTAGATCTTGGTCAAGATTGGTTAAACCTTGCGCTTGCGCAACAGCGATTCCTTCCAAAAATCCAGAAACCCAAGCACCTAAAGATTCCCCACGCTCAGATAAAGAGTAGCTGTCATCAGGCATACATATCTGAAACTCGCTTGAATCGGCGTCTACTTTTTCCACTGTTTGATGGTAAAAATTACAAAGGTCCGATTGGACATTCGGTTGCTTATCTACGTTGAACTCTTCGATACCCATGTGCTCTAGACACAGGCCAAGCCAAATTTCGTCTTGAAGCTTACTCTTTCCGGCAAGCTGTCCCATAACAATCCCATGTAACTCACTCGGGTGGTTAATCGCACCGTTTAAGTTATAGACATTGGCGAGCCATTCAAAATCGCTCTCTAATTGCATCTCATCACTCATAGAGACTCCGTTGGTGCAAAAATTTTAAGGGAAATTATACGACTGATTCACCCCGTGGTGTTAGCCTTATTGACCCTAAGGCGGAGCCAAATTATAGTCGTAGTAATACGAAACACCGACTATCTTAGATGCTCTTTCATTTCGCTCTAGGTCATCACTAAGGAAAGCAGTCATGGACAACTCGTCTATCAGCCGATTCTCAGACAAAGTTGAGCAATTACTTGCCTACTGTCAGCGCCTTGAAGAAGACAATGCTCGCTTACAGCAGTCACAAGAAGAGCTTCATAACGAACGTACTCAACTACTACAAAAAAACGAACTCGCAAAATCTAAGATAGAAGGCATGATCGGTCGCCTACGTGCTTTGGAGCAAAATTAATGTCTGAGCAGAATACGCTTGAAGTAAAGATTCTGGACAAAGAGTATCTCGTCGCCTGCCCAGCAGACAAACAAAAAGAACTTCGTGAAGCTTCAGTGCAGCTCGACAGCAAAATGCGTGAAATACGTAATTCTGGAAAGATTTTTGGCAGTGAACGTATTGCCGTAATGGCTGCTTTGAATCTTACCTACGAGTTAATGCAAAGCTCTGAGAACACTTTTGGTGATCAAAAGAAATTATCAAAGCTTGAAGCACAAATGGATCGCATGCTCGGTGCGAAAGACGCTCGCTAGTTTCAACTTTAATTTTTTGTTTTTTTTAGTAATGCTGAATGCAAACAGTTAAGTAAATACATATACTTGCTATGTGTTCTGGAATGTTTGCCAGCTAGATAAGTCCTCGAGCCGATACTTAGTACCAGGCAAGTATGTTGTATGATGTGTGCAGGTCCCCATCGACGGGAAAGCCTAATTCATATCATGTGCTAGCCACCTTGAACCTTTTCGGTTCAAGGTCCTATCAGGCAGCGGCATTTCGGGCACACTACTTTAAATAACTCAATATAATGAGCGACACATCCTCTCTACTTTCACCTCATGAACAACGACGAAGAATTCGTCAAGAACGTCGTGCTTTGCCTGAAAGTAGTCGGCGGCGAAAAAGCCTCGCTATCACGAAGAAAATCATTGCTAATCCCAAATTTATTGCAGCCCAACACGTAGGCTTATATCTATCTGACAAAGGTGAAGTCGATACCCAGTTCCTCATTCAAGCGTGTTTTGCATTAAACAAAAAAGTCTATTTACCTGTGTTAGATCGCTTTCGTTCAAACGAAATGGTCTTCATCGAGTATCAAACTGACGACAAATTAGTCAGCAATAAATTTAATATGCCCGAACCAGCAATGAGTATTCGTAAGCGCATACCCGCGAGATGTTTATCACTCGTATTGTGCCCCTTAGTGGGGTTCGATAAAGACTGCGCGCGCTTGGGAATGGGGGGCGGATATTACGACCGCCATTTTGAGTTTAAAACAAAAAAGGGCGCATCATGGCGCCCTCCTTATCTGCTCGGTCTAGCGTTTGAGCTACAAAAACTGCCACACATCGAAACCCAAGCGTGGGATGTGCGGCTTGATAGTGTCACTACCGAGCTACATACCTATTTCGCGCGCAAGAACTGAAGATAGGCAGGATTATCACTCTCATCCCAATACGGAAAACCAATTTCATCTAGCATCGCTAAAAACGTTGGCTTCTCTTCTTCACTGACCTGCACCCCCATAAAGACACGACTATATGCCGCTCCGTGGTTGCGGTAATGAAACATTGAGATATTCCATTTGCTACCAAGCGAGGTCAAAAATTTCATCAAAGCGCCAGGGCGCTCAGGAAACTGAAAACGAAATACTTGCTCATTTTCGGCGTTAGATGGGCCACCGACCATATGTCGCACATGCAGTTTAGCGACTTCATTATCGGTTAAATCCATCACTGGATAACCTTGTTCCTCAAGCCCCTCAACAAGCTGTACCCGTTCGCCTTCAACCCCTGAAGTTTGCACACCAACAAAAATTTGAGCATCAGAGCCATCAGTATATCGGTAGTTAAACTCCGTAATATTCCGACGATGCAGTGCCTTAATAAACTTCTTATAGCTACCCGGTTTCTCAGGAAGAGTGACCGCTAAAATCGCTTCGCGCTTCTCGCCAATTTCAGTACGTTCTGAAATATATCGCATGCGATCGAAGTTCATGTTTGCGCCAGAGACAACCGTCAAAAGGTTCTCGCCCTCAACATTGGTCTGCTCTACATACTTTTTCAACCCAGCGACACCAATTGCACCAGCCGGTTCCGCAATGCCACGCGTGTCATCAAAAATATCTTTAATCGCTGCACATATTTCGTCGGTCGTCACCGTAATCACATCATCAACATGATCTTTACAGACATCCCAAGGAAGCTTGCCTATTTGTCGAACCGCGACACCATCGGCAAAAATGCCAACTTGATCTAACACGACACGCTTGCCCGACTTCATTGCCGCTTGCAAACATGCCGCATCTTCGGGCTCAACGCCAATCACTTTGATATCAGGGCGAAGGTACTTGATATACGCTGCCATGCCTGCGATTAAGCCGCCGCCACCGCACGGAATAAAAACCGCATGTGCCTTATCAGGATGCTGCTTTAACAACTCCATCGCAACCGTGCCTTGGCCAGCAATAACGTCCTCGTCGTCGTAAGGCGGAATATACACTAAACCTTTTTCAGCAACTTGCTCTTGAGCATAAGCAGAGGCTTCATCGAAGGTATCACCCACTAAAACAACTTTTGCACCTCTAGCTCGGACAGAACTCACTTTGATCTCAGGTGTTGTTTTAGGCATGACGATAGTCGCTTTAATGCCCAAAGTTTTAGCTGCCAGCGCTAAGCCCTGTGCATGATTTCCGGCAGACGCTGCAATCACACCTTTGGCCTTATCTTCGTCACTAAGCTGGCGAACTCGGTTATAAGCGCCGCGCAATTTAAAAGAGAATACTGGTTGTAAATCTTCTCGTTTTAAGTGCACTTGATTGCCCAAGCGCTGCGATAAACTGCGGGCATGAGTGAGCGGAGACTCAATCGCGACATCGTAAACGCGCGCATCCAAAATTTTCTTTATATATTTATTTAACATAACTCACTTACAAACCTAACCAAGCCCAGATTCTATGGGGCATAAAGATTCGTAATAGTAACTAAATTTGCGCGCTGAAACGAGTGGCTAAACAGGTATTCCTCTGCTATTAATACTTGTTGAACAGATATCAGATTAGCAGTAAACGATCTATCTATTCGTGTTTAGTGGAGTTTAATTTGCAAGGATGTGGCTGTGGCAAAACATAAGTCTAAACAGAAGATATTAGTCATTGATGATTCACCTGTTAGCTTAACCTTAATGGAATCAGCGCTTGAGGAATGCGGGGCTCGCGTGTTTCTGGCGAGTAATGCGCAAGAAGCTCGCTCTATTTTACACAGGCATGATATCGCGTTGATCTATCTAGACATCATGATGCCTGACATATTGGGCTATGACTTTGCTAAAGAAATTCACGCACGCCCTCGTTGTCGTTATGTCCCAATCATCTTTATCACCGCGCTAAAAAATGATGATGAAGATATCTTACGGAGTTATAAAAGCGGCGTTGTCGACATACTGAAGAAACCTGTCGAGCCCGAGATCATCAAATCTAAGACACGCGTATTTCTTCAGCTAGATAGCCAACGTCGCGTGATCGAAGAACAACAAAGAGACCTAAAAACAGCATTTAAACGCTTACAAGATTACGCGCAGCACGATCAATTAACCGGCTTATTTAATCGTGAGCAAATCACCAACATCCTTGCTCGACTCGTCTCAACAAGTAAGCGAAAGAGCCGCTCTATCGCCGTCATGTTTCTTGACCTTGACCACTTCAAGGTCGTCAACGATTCATACGGGCACTCTGTTGGAGACTTACTTTTGCGTAGTACCGCGCTGCGATTAAAAGGCTGTGTACGCGACATCGATTATGTGGCACGGCTTGGCGGCGATGAGTTTTGTATAGTGCTTACTGATGTAAATTCCAGTGCAGATACCAGTACTGTCGCGAACCGCATTATTGATGCATTGGCAGCACCACATTTTGTACAAAAACATGAAATTTTCGCGGCAGCAAGTATCGGTATCGCGATGTACGATGGCACACAAAATAGCGCGAACGTACTCTTGAAAAATGCCGATGCAGCGATGTACTTGGCGAAAAATAAAGGACGTAATCAATTCGCTTACTTTTCTCAAGAATTAGAAGAAGAAGCAATGATGCGCATTGAACTTGGTGCAAAACTCAAGCATGCCATCGAAAACAAACAACTGATGACATACTATCAGCCGCAATACGGCCCTGCCGGTAAAGAAATCATTGGGTTTGAAGCACTGCTTCGCTGGGAATTAGAAGGCACAATGATTAGCCCAATATTATTTATTTCTATCGCAGAAGAAAGTGGCTTAATCAATGACTTAGGTGTATGGGTCATGAATGATGCTTGTGCTCAATTAAAATATTGGCAAGAGCAATGCGGACTTGATCCTTCCGTTACCATCAGCGTCAACGTTTCAAGTCGTCAACTCGCCTATGACGGATTCATTTCTTCACTTGAATCAGCACTCGAAACGAGTCAAATTTCTCCCCAATGTCTCGAACTAGAGCTGACAGAAACAGCTGTTATGTCGGATCCAGAGCGTTGTGCAGACATATTTACACAACTCCAAAATCTAGGGATTAAAGTATCAGTCGACGACTTCGGTACAGGATATTCGTCTTTATCATACTTAAGCGCACTCCCCCTCGATGCATTGAAAATTGATCGAAGCTTTGTCAGCAATATTATTGATGACAAAAAAAATCAATCGATCACTAAGGCCATTATTGGTTTGTCGCACAGCCTCGGCCTCAAAGTTGTAGCAGAAGGTGTTGAAACTATAGCCCAGCAGCATTTTCTGATGGATAACGGCTGCGATGCGATGCAAGGCTTTTTACTGAGTAAGCCTTTGCCCGCAAAAGACATAGAAGCTTTGCTTTAATTCAGTTTTCATGCGCCCTATACTTCACCAAAATTTCATTGATTGGACTCTGACATGACGCAAGACGAATTAAAAAGTGCTGTCGCGCTTGAGGCATTAAACCTCATAAAAGATAAGCTCGATAGCGATAGCATTATCGGTATCGGAACAGGTTCAACTGCGAACTTTTTCATCGACCATCTCGCTAGCATTAAACATACATTTGATGGCACTGTTGCCAGCAGTGAAGCGAGTGCGGAACGTCTTAAGGCGCATGGAATCCCTGTCTATGAACTTAATGGCGTGCAATCACTCGACTTTTACATTGATGGTGCCGACGAATGTAACGACCGTTTAGAGTTAGTGAAAGGTGGCGGTGGCGCGCTCACGCGAGAGAAGATCGTGGCCGCTGTAGCGAAACAGTTTATCTGTATCGTTGACGACACAAAACAAGTTGACTTGCTTGGCCAATTCCCACTGCCTGTTGAAGTTATCCCAATGGCTCGCAGCTATGTTGCGCGTGAACTGGTCAAGTTAGGTGGCGATCCAGTTTGGCGAGAAGGATTTGTTACCGACAACGGCAACGTCATCCTTGATGTGCACAATATGAAAATCCAATCACCCATCGCTATTGAAGAAAAGATCAATCAATTAACGGGTGTCGTCACCAACGGTTTATTCGCTGTGCGTCCTGCAGATATCTTGCTTGTTGGTACCTCAGATGGCGTGAAGAAAGTGACTGTTTAACTTAAGCCAAATGCAAAAACCAAGGACGAAAGACACGAATATCTTTCCAAGGTCTTTCTACTTACACTAAGGAGTTGCCTAGACGCCTTGTATCTCTTGGTTTCACAGCAGATTGTACGTATAATCGCCGCCTAAATTTTTTAGCGCTTTTTTTAGGAATTTGAAATGAACTTTGACAATATCCCAGCAGGTAAAGACCTGCCAAATGACATCTACGTTGCGATTGAAATTCCTGCTAATGCAGATCCAATCAAATACGAAATCGACAAAGACATGGGCGCGGTTCTTGTTGACCGTTTCATGGCAACACCAATGTTCTACCCTGCAAACTATGGTTTTATCCCAAATACGCTTGCAGATGACGGTGACCCATTGGACGTATTGGTCATTACACCATATCCAGTAATGCCAGGTTCTATCATTCGTTGTCGTCCTGTTGGCATGCTAAATATGGAAGACGAAGCAGGTGGTGATGAGAAACTTGTTGCTGTTCCTCATGACAAGCTGAGCACTATTTACCAAGACGTTAAAGACGTTGACGACCTTCCACAATTGTTGAAAGACCAAATTCAACACTTCTTCGAGAACTATAAAGATCTTGAAAAAGGTAAGTGGGTAAAAGTGATCGGTTGGGAAAATGCAGACGCTGCACGCGCTTCAATCGAGAAATCAGTGGCAGCTTTCAAAAAGTAAGCAAACATTGATAATAGAAAGGGCCTACGGGCCCTTTTTTGTTTTTAAGTGCTAGGAAAATTAGATGACTCCCGCCATCCAACTTTTGAACAAGCTCAAAATTGCTCACACCGTTCACCCCTATGATCATGATCCGAATTTCGGCGCTTACGGAATGGAAGCCGCTGACAAACTTGGCCTAGCCCCTGAGATCGTATTTAAAACACTGGTGATCGAATTAGATAAAGGAAAGCTTGCCTGCGCTATTTTACCTGTCGACAAAACACTCAATCTTAAGAGCGCTGCGAAAGCACTTAAATCTAAAAAAGCCTCTATGGCCGATATTCAAAAAGCAGAGAGATCAACTGGCTATATCAAAGGTGGCGTCAGCCCATTTGCTCAAAAGAAACGACTGCCAACCCTTGTTGATGCTTCAGCTTCTGATCTAGAAACTATGTTGGTCAGCGGGGGTAAACGTGGCTTAGATATAGAAGTCGCACCACAAGATCTGATTCCTATCTGCCAAGCTATTTCGGCAAATATCGTGAATGAAGACTCGTGACTTATTGCGTAATTAAGTGAATAGTCAACGAAGCACAATTGTTTGTAAAAAAGAAAAGGGATTTAAAAGGAAGGATGTCCGTCCTTAATCAACTAAGGACGGAAGGTCTAACGGCTATTCGTTGCCGTCTCACGCGCTGCTTGCGCTGTTTTTGAACACGTCGTCTCATAAAATACCTCGACTATTTCCCGTGTTATTGAAGATAGGAGGCATTATTTACCTCCCAGACACTTTACGGAAACCATCATCTAGTGGATGAAATATATACCTCTAAAAAATCGATGGGACCCATCAAAGAAACTATGAGTATTAGAATCGATATAAGTTCCCTTGATCAGTAAGAAAGTAAACGCTGTTATCTGGTCCTTCAACCACATCTCGTATGCGCTCATTTAGTGACTCGAATAGGCGCTCTTCTGAAACAACATGGCCTACCCCATCTAAAGCTACATAATTGAGATGCCTTAGCTTTAACGCACCTGCATATAAGTCTCCCTTGTGCAGCATAAGGCTGCTTGGAGCAATGGAAGGGTCATAATATTTGATAGGCTGTTCCATGCCTTGTTTATGCGTGCCTTCTCCTACAGCTATTGGCCCCCAATACTCTTTTCCATAAGAGATCACAGGCCAGCCATAATTTTTAGCGCGCTCAACACGATTAATTTCATCACCACCACGCGGTCCATGTTCGATAATCCAGAGAATTCCACGATCTTGATCGAACACAATGCCCTGAGCGTTGCGATGCCCATACGACCATATTTCAGCTTGTGCGCCTGCTTGATCGACGAATGGATTGTCTGCAGGCACTCGACCATCAGCATGTAAACGAATCACTGTACCTGCATGATTCGACAAATCTTGCGCCCAATCTCGCTCTCCACGATCCCCTGAGGTGAGAAATAAATAGCCCTGATCATCAAATGCGATGCGGCTGCCAAAGTGGCGACCACCAGAAGAAATAGCATTGCTCACAAACAACTCTTCATGTTGCGTAATAGCGCCATCTGTCAACTGAAAACGGGCTAAAGCTGTTGAGGTGCCATTAGAATGTGCTTTGCTATAACTGGCATAAATCCACGGTTCCTCTGGATAGTCGGGATGGATAGCAAGATCTAACAATCCGCCCTGCCCGCCAAAGGCCACTGGCCAAACATTTCTAAGCGATGTTTGGCCTTTGTCTTTCAAAGAAAGCACTTTTATGGCCCCGGCCCGTTCTGAAACAAGCAGTGTTGTCTCATCTAAAAATTCCATTGACCAGGGTAATTCGAAGCCTTTCGCAATAAGTTCTATTCGCGACTCACTCGCAACAGACATTGGAATACAGCAACACGCGACCACCATACACATTAGATTGTGCAATTTTTTTGAACATTTCATTGCATAAGTTCCGGTCTTTCAGCCAAAAGATGGTTCATATACTAGAGCCATTCTCGGTTGGATTGAAAGCCGAAACCATCGAATAACAGTTCGAATAATAGTAAGGAGAAACATATGAACTACCTACGCCGTAACGAAGACAGAGGCCATGCAAATGTTGGCTGGCTAGACAGCAAACATAGCTTCTCTTTTGGGCACTACTATGACCCCGCACATATGGGCATTTCTGCTCTGCGGGTGATCAATGATGACACTGTGGCGCCAAACATGGGTTTTGATACTCATGGGCATCAAAACATGGAAATCATTTCGTATATTCTTGAAGGTGAAATCGCACATAAAGACAGCACAGGTAATGACTACACTATCCCTGCTGGCGAAGTTCAACGCATGAGCGCAGGTACTGGCGTTAAACATTCAGAATTCAATGCTTCGAATGATTCAGCACTGAAGTTTTTACAGATTTGGATTCAACCAAATGTGCAGAACATTGCGCCAGATTATGAGCAACGTGCAATTGAGCAACAAGGACAACTCACTGCGTTGGTCACGCCAGATCGCGAAGGAGATTCCTTATTCATAAATCAAAATGCGCGTATCTACCGTTTAAGATTGGAAGAAAACGAATCCATTGAGCTCGCAACACGAGGTGAAAACGCCTATCTTCATGTCATTAAAGGGCAAGCCAATATCCAAGGCACAAGCATCTCAGAACACGATGATCTTGAGCTTAATCATGCCGATGCATTAGGCGGATTACTTGAAGGAACGTCGACCATTCAAGTGAGTACGAGATCAACACCACTAGAGGCATTATGGTTTGACTTACCTTAAGTACATCAACGGACAGTCTCTATGACGAACTTAGTGCAAGACCCCATTTTTTGGCTGATCGCTATGATCGGCCTTGTTTTAACGGGTATTTCTAAATCCGGATTCGCTGGTGGAGCGGGTGTCGTAGCCGTTCCATTACTGAGTCTAAAAGTAGGGGTTCTAGAGGCAACCGCAATTACGCTGCCCTTACTTCTATTAATGGACGCCAAAACACTTCGTTATTACTGCTCACATATTAATTGGAACGAACTCAAACGACTGTTACCAGGTGCATTCATCGGGATACTGCTTGGAGGCTTATCAATGGGGAGTCTACCTGAGCGATGGCTGCTGATTGGTTTAGGCGTATTATCGATTGTGTTTGCTACCTGGGCATCCCTACAAACGATTTTCGCTAAATTAACCCGAGCTAGTTGGTTTTGGTCTACCACATCTGGTCTCACCAGCACCCTTGTGCATGCGGGCGGACCTCCCATCAATATTTATTTCATATCGCGACGATTGGAAAAATTGCCCTGGCTTGCTACTGCTGCGGCATTCTTTGCGATCATGAATGTCGTGAAACTCATCCCATACACGTTGAACGAGCAATGGAGCAAAGAGTCATTCATGATCAGCGCATTACTATTCCCGATTGCATTGTTCGGAGTTTGGCTTGGGAAAGGTATTCAGCAACGATTATCAGAACAAACATTTATGCAGGCTTGTCGTGCTTTGTTATTGCTTTCTGGTATCGGACTGATCGCTAAAGCAATCTGAATAGATTACTGGCTCTGCTGTTGCAGAAGCACTTGCATGGCCTCTTTTCCAAGAGGCTTCGACACATAGTAGCCCTGCACATAATCACAGCCTAACTCACGTAAAAGATCGAGCTGTGCTTCGTTTTCTGCACCTTCGGCAACTACTTTTAGATCAAGCGATGAACCTAGCACCACAATCGCCTTTGTAATGGCTTGCTGTTCTTTGGATAACTCAATGTTGGTGATGAACTCTCGATCAATCTTCAAGGTATCGACCGGTAAGTGGCGCAGATAACTCAAAGAAGAATAGCCCGTTCCAAAGTCATCAACCGATACTTTAATACCGATATCGCGCAAATCAGAAAGTCGTTCACTCACCCCCTGAATATCCTCTTTCAAAGCTGACTCAGTCAGTTCCAGCTCAAGATATTGAGGATCAAGGCCAGACTCGGCAATACTCTCAATAATAATGCTCTTCAAATGAGGCTCTAATAATTGACGAGGTGAAAGGTTAACCGACACGCTGAGATCGCCAAACCCTTGATCTTGCCACGCTTTAGTTTGCTGACAAGCCGCATATAAAACAAACGCACCTAAATCTGAAATCAGGCCGTTTTCTTCTGCGATCTCCACAAACTCTTGTGGAGAAACCAAGCCTCTCTCAGGATGTCGCCAGCGAATTAAGGCCTCATAAGACAGTATCAAACCTTCTTTCAAATCAAGCTTGGGTTGGTAATGCACTTCAAGTTCATCATTCATCAATGCCGAACGCAGCTCTTTTTCGATCTCTAATCGCTCTCGCGAGAAGGTCTTCAAGCTCTCATCAAACATTTGTATTTGGTTGCCGCCATGATATTTCGCTTTCTGCACGGCTAACGCACCGAAACGTCTAAGTGTCTCAATATCGTTAGTATGCTCAGGCAGCATGGCGATCCCGACACTGCAAGATAAGACCAGCTCATGCTCACCTAAACGATACGGTTTTTCCGTTAGGCTATGGAATAAACGCTCGGCAAACTTTCTGACTTGGAAAGTCGGGCTACAAGCCACAATACAGGCAAACTCATTACCACCAATTCGCGCTAATACATCAACCCGTTGAATGCTGTTACTTAAACGTTCTGCCACGAGCTGCAGCAATCGATCAGACGCTTCGTAACCAAAGCTATTATTCACATGCTTGAAGCGATCAATATCCAAGACAACCAAAGCGAAAGGTAAATCATCGGTTTGATAGCGCACTAAAGCGCGATGTAATTGATTCTGAAATTGCGTTCGATTGGCCAAACGGGTTAGAGAATCATAATTCAGTAAGTAATCGAGTTTCTCATCAACCTCTTTATGATCGCTCATGTTACTGATCAAGCCGGCATAGTATTTAATGCCTCCACGTTCATCTCGAATAACGTTGATCTGAGTCCATTGTGAAAAATAATCCCCGTGACGGCGGCGCTCCAATAACTCACCTTGCCACTGCCCCTTCTCATGCAAGGTCTCAAATACTTGTTTGTATACTTGAGTCGCTTGTGGTGTCTCACTCACATCTAACAAGGCTTGCCCCAAGATCGTGTCTAACTCATTGCCTGTGATCTTGGTATATGCGGTATTCACCGATAAAAAGCGCTGTTGATGATCTAAAACAAATACTCCTTCAGAGGTATGATCAAACACAGACTTAGCTAAACGGACTTCTTCGTTGCGCTGTACTTCGTGCTGAATATCTCGACGTGTGCCCATTATTCGACGCGCATGCCTATCATCGTCTAACTCTACGACACGACCAGACTCTTCCATCCAGTGCCAATCGCGCTCTTCACACACACGAAATTGAACTTGGTAATCAACCGTATTACCTTGCAAGGCATCATTCAGCGTATCGCGCAGTGTTTGATAATCATCAGGATGCACAATACGTTTAAGGCTCTCGATGACTTCTTGAGAGCTTAATTCTTTATCGCCAAATAACTCGTGAAAATTCGACTGATAATAGCGACCTTCGGCGATCTCCCAGTCGATTAAACCAAGATTTGAAGCCTCGATTGCCTGCGTCAAGCGCGTCTGGCTTTTGACCAAGGCATCACTCACCGATTTACGAAGTTCTACTTGTTGATTTAGCTGTAAGTTGGCTCGCTCAAGCTCGGCAGTCCGTTGCTTAATCTTTTGATCAAGCGCCTTTTCCGTATTCATCAAGGCATTATTGAGTCGATTTTTTTCATAACGTAATTGCGCTAATTCTTGGGCATTCGCCTTCTTGGTCGCAGAGCTGCGACGCTGAGGCCCTCTATCAACAACGCCTAAATGAATTCCCATCCCAATCAACAAAACATTTGCCATCGTCATTGTAGCTGCGGACAGTGAAGGCTCTGCTGTCAGCATGAGATAGTTCATAGATACCAAAATGGGAGCGCTTATCCCGAGCCAAAGGTGCAAGCCATAGGGTCGTCCAAGCAAGATATTTAAGAAGGCAAGCAACACGAATACTGTTACCGAATCTGAAGATAGATTTGGCGAGTTGAAGACGCCAAATGACCACACAATCGATATAACGACAGGAATAAACGGTTCAATGTGCGTAAACGCGTCAAAACGACCAGATTGAGAAAAAGAGACCGCTAGAGGAAAGCCCGCAAGCAAGACAAGAAGTACATTCGAAATCAATGAAACTGAAGAACTCGCGCTTGCCTCAAAATGCAATAACCAAACGAAAGCGCTGATCAACCACGCAGCATAAAATGCAACGCGTTCAAACATCGTTAATTGCGGCATAGACGCTAGGGTAAATTTTTGGCTGAGCTTCACGGAAAGAACAACTATATGCACGGTTATTATGGTTGATTCCATGGTACTAGAATTTAGTGGATGTGACTAAGCCCCTTGAATGATTCCTGATAGAAATTACAAAAGTCTTTCCTCGCTTTGTTTATGTTCTACGTGCACACATTTTCTTTGGCATAAAACACTGCGTTTTTTCATCAAACAGGCAAAACCGAAATCTAATGATCTGCGTAAGTTCATCCAGCATTCATCAATCAAGAATAGGAGAATATTATGATCGGATATGTAACTGTCGGCGTGACAGACATGGACAGAGCAAAAGCTTTTTACACAGATTTGTTCAGTGACTACGGCGCCAAAGTCTTAATGGATATGGGGCGCATTGCCTTCATCGGAAAATCAATGTCAGAACCAATGATTAGTGTCTGCATTCCGTTTAATGAACAAGACCCAGCTCCGGGCAATGGCGTGATGATGGCCTTTCCTGCCGGCTCAAAAGACAATGCAAAAGCACTTCACGAAAAAGCGATTTCACTTGGCGCTACTTGCGATGGCGAGCCAGGCCAGCGTGTTCCAGATGCATTCTATGGTGCATATGTAAAAGATCCAGATGGTAATAAAATGGCTTTTTACGAGTTCGGCTAAACCCATTCTGGCGATTGAATCTAGCATCTCGATCGGTGCTGGATTCACTTAAGCACAAACTTTTTCTGTACGACAAGCAACACACAACTCACCCCACTACTTTTTATTTTGCGCTCAAAAGCGTCGTTAAGCCCTGATATACTCTCGACCCTCTGAATAGTTAAAACAAAGTAGCACCCTAATGGACGTATCTCATTTACTTGATGGCTTAAACGACGCACAACGCGAAGCAGTCGCAGCCCCTATGCAAAACTTACTCGTATTGGCTGGAGCTGGAAGCGGAAAAACCCGTGTTCTTGTTCATCGTATTGCTTGGTTGATGCAAATCGAGGGCATTAGTCCTACATCTATTATGGCTGTTACCTTCACCAATAAAGCAGCCAAAGAGATGCGTGGGCGTATTGAAGATCTTCTAAACATTCCGAGCCGAGGCATGTGGTTTGGGACGTTTCACGGCATCGCTCATCGTTTTTTACGTGCCCATTTCAGAGAAGCCGAATTACCAGAGAATTTTCAGATTCTTGATTCCGATGACCAACTTCGCATCATCAAGCGTCTAATGCGTGATCGCGGCATCGATGAAGCGCGCATTCCGCCACGCCAAGTACAAGGTTTTATCAATAGCCGAAAAGACGAAGGGGTTCGGGCTAAACATTTAGCGCCTGCGAAAAATCCTTTCGACAAGCAAATACATGGTTTGTACCTCGATTATGAAGAGCAATGCCAACAGTCTGGTCTCGTCGATTTCGGTGAGCTACTGTTGCGTTCACATGAAATCTGGCTGAACCATCCGGC
Source organism: Oleiphilus sp. HI0125 (assembly GCF_001635355.1). NCBI lineage: Bacteria > Pseudomonadati > Pseudomonadota > Gammaproteobacteria > Oceanospirillales > Oleiphilaceae > Oleiphilus > Oleiphilus sp. HI0125. The sequence goes on along the minus strand of NZ_LWGF01000068.1, from coordinate 4,287 downwards.
TCTTCTTTCGCATTATCAGGAGCGCTTTAGCTACTTACTAGTAGACGAGTTCCAAGATACCAACACCGTACAATATGCTTGGCTACGTGTACTCGCTGGAGACCGTATTCCGGTCATGGTGGTTGGCGATGATGATCAAAGTATCTATGGCTGGCGCGGCGCAAAAATTGAAAATATTCGCCAATACGAAAGCGATTTTGCTAATACGCATACCGTGCGCCTCGAACAAAACTATCGTTCAACGGGCAATATACTTAATGCTGCGAACGCCTTGATCTCTAACAACGGCAGTCGGCTAGGCAAACAACTTTGGACAGATGACAAAGATGGCGAACTCATCGACCTGTATGCAGGATTTAACGAACAAGACGAAGCCAATTATATTGCAGACCGCATTGCTGCTTGGGTAGAGCAAGGCAATCTTCGTCAAGATACTGCGATCTTATACCGCTCTAATGCGCAATCACGCATTCTCGAAGAATCCCTCATACGCGCCAATATCCCTTACCGTATTTATGGCGGCCTACGTTTCTATGATCGCCAAGAAATTCGCAATGCGATGGCATATTTGCGCTTATGTTATTACCAACACGACGATGCAGCCTTTGAACGTGTCGCGAATGTACCGCCACGAGGCTTAGGCGAAAAAGGCATGGGACTCGTTCGTGAACGAGCACGAGAAGCAGGGAGTTCTTTGTGGCAGTCATGCGCTTACCTCTTAGAGCAAGGCGCATTGAAAGGCAAAGCGAAAACCGGCTTGGCTGAATTTATGGATTTTATCGAGACACTCTCGACCCAAATCCACGAACTAAGCCTCAGCACCTTAACGGAAACCGCGGTAAAAGACTCAGGTTTGATGGACTACCACGCCTCCGAGAAAGGTGAAAAAGGACAGGCTCGTAAAGAAAACCTAGAAGAACTGATCGGCTCAACCCACGACTATGAGCCAGAAGATGATGAGCAACCCATCCTTGCTCAATTCATTGCCCAAGCCGCGCTTGATGCTGGCGAACAACAAGCAGCAGAACATGAAGACAGCGTGCAGTTAATGACTTTACACTCCGCGAAAGGACTGGAATTCCCATTGGTATTTATGGCCGGCATGGAAGAAAACCTGTTTCCACATAGTATGTCGATGGAGGAGCCAGGCAGGCTTGAGGAAGAACGCCGCTTAGCCTACGTTGGTGTTACTCGAGCACGAGAAAAGTTGGTGCTAACTTATGCAGAATCTCGACGTTTATATGGCGAAGAGAAGTTCAATCCAATCTCGAGATTTGTACGCGAAATTCCCTCAGAAAATATTCAAGAAGTGCGCCTACGCAATGCTGTATCGCGACCCGTTTCCTTCGGTGGAAATAATGCTGGCTTGTCTGATATTAGTCACCTTGAAGACGCACCTGAATTTCAGTTAGGAGACTTGGTCTCTCATCCAAAATTCGGTTATGGCACCGTTGTTCATTACGAAGGACGAGGCCCGCATGCGCGCATCCAAGTCATGTTTGAAGAGCATGGTAATAAATGGTTAGTGCTTTCCTACGCGAAACTTAGCAAGGTTTAAGGTGACAAATCCTTGTTAAGAGGCTGAAATCAGAATCTAACAATAAAAATCTAGGCGAGTAGATGAACGCGGAAGTTGAACTTTTAGAGCGCTCTCAAATACGTATTCAAGAACTTCAAAGAGAAGTCGCTGAACAAGAGCGTGCCAATCAAAGTAAAGCCAAAGAGTTGATGAAACGCGAGCAGCGTATTCAAGAACGTGAAGCGCTCATTAAACAACGCGAAGCCGTGCAGCAAGCCCAGCAACACGAACGTCGCGTAGCGAAACAACAACGCACCTCGTTAATCGCGCCGCTACTGTTAATCACATGCATTGGTGCGGGTTATCTTGCCTTTGAACAAATTAGCCAGCAGCGCGCATATTTTCAGCAAGTAAAGACAGCAGAGGCACACGTAGATAAACTCACACGTGTACTTAGTCTGACACAAGCACGCATGGTAGACAGTTCTTCTATGGTCAGCGCAAGCGCAAAAGAATTAGCCAGCACACATCAAAAGTTAGAGAATTTAGAAGCGGAACTCGCATCACTGAAAGCAGAGCCCGCGCGTGAGCCATCCGAAACACGCGCGCTGATTGATATTCTGATGCAAGATCAAGGTGCTAAACGAGAGATCGTCCAATCACCTTCGGCAGTTTTAAAGTAAGACAAACGATCATGCAGGCGACTTTCTCTTCCCTGCCAAAATTCAAAACTACTAGGGACTATTCGGTACCCGCCCCAAAATGATGGCAACGGAATATCTCCTTGACGGAATTTTTCAGCCGCCTCGTGGTATTTTTGCTCTAAGAAACTTCGTGACTCGATGACTTCACTTTGATCACTACACCACGCGCCAATCTGACTCCCTCGCGGGCGTGACGTGAAATACTTAAATGACTCGACGCTCGATATTTTCTCAACATGCCCTTCAATGCGCACTTGGCGATTTAGAGGAAGCCAAGGAAATAACATGGCGGCTTTGGAATTCTCTTTGATTTCTTTGGCTTTGCGGCTGTTGTAGTTCGTGAAAAATACAAAACCACGTTCATCGAAAAGCTTGAGAAGTACGGTTCGAACAGATGGCATTCCCTGCTCGGTTGCCGTCGCAAGACTGAAAGCGTTCGAATCTTGAATGCCTGCGTCTGTCGCCTGCTTAAACCAAATCTCAAACTGTTGAACGGGATCAATGTGTAAGCTTTCTCCATCAATCCCTTCACTCATGTACTCTCTACGGTAGTCACCAATATCCACAACGACTCCTCAGCCGGCTAATACTTCGATAAGGTGAATTACGCGTCAATAACCTTTAAAAATCAAGTTTTATGAGAGCTTACGGTCGATAAAATAGTCGGCAGATAACTTACCTGGACCATAGAAAAATAAGGTCAGAAGTACTGCGCCCCAGAAATAATGATCATTAATCCCTGCTGGGCTGATATCTGGGTAACTGATTGCAGCCACTGCATTCAAGATAAACAAACCTCCTGCAGCAAACCGCGTCCCCAATCCGAGAACAAGCAACACGGGAAACAATAGTTCAGCGCCCGTTGCCAAATAAGCAGCTGGCACAGCAGGAATCAGAGGTACCGCATATTCCCACGCAAATAAATCAAGTGTCGTGCTCCATGATGCGATTTTCGTCATCCCTGCAGCCCAAAATACTTGCGCCATCGCCAAACGAAATACGAGAGCTAAACCACTTTGCGCATGATTAACGAGAGAAATACCACTACGGATAAAAGAAGTTGCTGAGTGAAAAGCGCTCATTATAAAAATCCTTATGCTTAATTGTTTCGTTATAAACGCGTCAACGCGCCTTGTTTTAGAAGAAAGCTCCAAGCTTCACTGAGCTCTGCCGCTAAAGCTTCTTCTGAGTCATACATCTTCTGTTCTAGCCAAAGCTGCTCGAATGCTCTTTCGAACGCTTGTGTAGGAGAACATCCTTCATCGAACGCAGTAAGAAGCGCACAAACAGGCAGAGAAATTGATGTCACGCATACCTGATAGTCTTGTCGCCACACCATAACGATCTCTGCGGGAGCATCTAAGGAAAAACTAGCCCCATTATTTGAATCAACGCTAGCATTCTCCTGTTCGTTGAATTGCCACAAGCTATAGAGTGGAAAGTCCGACCGAATGATTGAGACACTTGGATGAAGACCAAGTTGTATATTGGCTTGATCAACACCAAGGACGTTCTGAAGATCAGCCGCAAAAACTGCCGATACATCACAGCTATGAAATGCTTGATGCCAAGACCAGTCGACACTAGCGACATCACTCACATATGGATAATCATGCAAGGGTTTGAAGCCTTCACAAAAGCATGGAAAGCCTTCCCCAAAATCATCCAAACTAGGCGTTTTGGATGGGTGATTTTTAATATATTGACGCGCTAAGGCATCAAAAAACTGATCACCAAGTGCTGCCAACACTCTCGGAAAAACCGCACGTAATGACGCAGTGAAATTACCGAGCATGCTGCCATGGTAAATATCAAAATGCTGTGTGGCTGACAGTTTATTTGAATCGCAAATCAAGGCTTCTACGTTTGCGATTTCGCCCTGATAGAGTCCATGAATAAACTTATCTTGTAATGCATTTAACGCATTACTTTCAGGTTTAGGCGACATAATCAGCCCGATCTTTGATGTGATGATTATGCTGTTCCCAATACTGTCTCGCTTTACTTAACTCTTTCAATAACACTGAGTATTCTGGGATGTCTGTATCCCATTCAATCAATGTA
>NZ_LWGF01000067.1:0-760 GCF_001635355.1 Oleiphilus sp. HI0125 | reverse complement strand
GTTACGCCAATAATCAGCACGAACCACAACGACCATAAACCTAAAAACTTGTGTAGATCGCCCAAAAATACGCGGAAATTTGCATTCCATCGAGGAAGCTTAAAGAACTGCTTCCAGAATTTGCGATAAGAGATTAGCCCAGTAATTAAACCAATCAGACACAGCACACCAAAGACATTGACGACCGCACGGCCAATTAATGGCATGAACAAGTTTTTGTGGAGAATTGACATAAACTCTCCAACAGTCAAAAAATTCGTTACGCCAGTAACTTCTCCAGTGTAGGGGTCTGCCCAAACTTTTTTAAACCCACCATCGGGTAGGGTCATCATCGCGTGAGCAGCGGTATGTGTTCTATCGTTTGCTGTTTGAAAAGCGCTTAAACCGACGTTAGGTAGTTGCTCTTGCATTCGGTCAAATACTTCACCCGAACTTAATCTTTCTCCCTGTGGTTGAACTCTTACCTCGGAGTAGACTAGCCAGTCGATTTCTTCTGCGAATACGGCAAGCGTTCCAGTAATTAGTACCACACTAAATAGAAGGGAAAGCTTTAAGCCAATGTAGCTATGTATTAGGTAAGCGGCTTTATGTGCCGTAAGCTTTTTTTTTCGCGACTTCTTTTTGCTTTTGTCGGTAGTGGGTTGTGCTTCTTGTCCAATCTCGCCGAAACCCGAGGCGGTATTTACGTCTGCGCTCACTGCAGAAACTCCATTGTATGTTTGTTTTGGATAAAAGAATTGCTGTTAGATGTATATGATAA
>NZ_LWGF01000066.1:0-854 GCF_001635355.1 Oleiphilus sp. HI0125 | reverse complement strand
CGTCGATCTTCTATAAATCGCGCCTCTTGCTCACTGGCATCCACTAGTTCGTCGTAGACATTCGCGAGCTCAATGCCTTTCACATACAATTCAGCGCGCTTCCCTACTCGATTGCCAAACGAGTCTACTTCAATACGCGCCAATGAGGCCTGGCTCGCTGGGTAATCAGTAAGAAAACACGGTCTATCAAATCCTAATTTAGGTTCGATACACACAGAAATAAGCAAGTCTAAGCATGCGTCACGGTCAAGTGTTTCACCCTCAGCAAGCCCAGCTTTGCTCGAACACAATGCCTGTAACTCGCTTAATTCGGCTGAGAATGGGTCAATCTCTAAGTACTTTAAAAAGACTTCACGGTAGGTATATACAATGGGTCGCTCAAGGCTCAACTGCTCACAAACGAGATCTGCGATTTCTTCCATTAATTCAGTCAAACTGAACCCTACTCGATACCACTCAAGCATTGTGAATTCGGGGTTATGCCTGCCCCCCTGCTCGGCTTCACGAAAACTTTTACAAAGCTGATAGATATCGCCTAAACCGCTTGCGAGTAGACGCTTCATCGCAAACTCTGGAGAGGTTTGAAGAAAAAAGTTTAAGGATTGATGCGCATCTTGATTGCCTGAAGCACGATAACTTGCAAGATGTGGGTCCGTTGACCCTGAAACACTCATCAACGGCGTGTCGACTTCGAGAACATTACGTGCAGAAAAAAAAGCCCGCAGCTGAGCATACAACTCAGCACGGGCTTTAATTGCGGTATGTGAACAACTAGGCTGCCACATAAAGAGAAACTTAACCTTTCGCGCGGCTTACGTATTCGCCAGTACGCGTATCGATTCTCAACACTTCAC
>NZ_LWGF01000065.1:0-1129 GCF_001635355.1 Oleiphilus sp. HI0125 | reverse complement strand
TGCTTAACAACGACGAGGTGATTTAGAATTAAACGCTCGTCGTTGACGACGCTGATCATCTTGACGCACCTTTGGATCTTTCGCTTTAACACGAATAGAAGGCAGATTGACAAGAGAACGAAGGTCGTTAATTTCCTTGTTGTTTAACTCTTCCCAAGCACCAACTTTCAATCGGCTAGGCAAGAAAATACAGCCATAACGAACACGCTTCAAACGACTAACCTGAACACCCTGAGATTCCCAAAGGCGCCTAACTTCGCGATTACGACCTTCCATCAGCGCGACATGAAACCACTGATTTGTTGAGTCTCCGCCTGCTGACTGTATATCCGTAAATCTCGCAATACCATCTTCAAGCAGTACACCTTCTTTAAGACGAGCGATCATCTCATCATCGACCTGCCCATGAATCCGTACTGCGTATTCACGATCAACACCATAAGATGGATGCATGAGCCTGTTTGCAAGCTCACCGTCAGTAGTAAGGATAAGCAAGCCGCTCGTGTTGATATCAAGACGACCAACGGAAATCCATCGCTGATTTCTCAAGCGTGGTAAATTCTGAAAAACAGTCGGACGCCCCTCGGGATCAGAACGTGAGCATATAACACCCTCAGGCTTGCTATAAACAATCACCCGCTGATCAGCTGCAGTCTCAACATTAAGCTTAACTGGCTTACCATCTACTCTGACGGCATCAGAAGGGATAAGACGAGCACCCAAAGTCACCGTCTCACCATTAACGCTCACTCTACCCTGCGCAATCCATCGTTCGATTTCACGACGTGACCCCAAACCTGCTTGCGCAAGGACTTTCTGAATTCGTTCGCCTGAAGGCTCAGACATTCAATACTCCCAATTAAAATTAAGAAGACTGTGTAAGGCTAGCTTTCAAAATCTCAGCCTTTAAATCCTCATAAGTGTGCACAGCAGGGAATTGAGGAAACTCATCAATTACGTTTTGAGGAGACTTAAATAAAATACCGGCCTCAGCCTGCTTGAGCATTGTCGTATCATTATAGGAGTCACCCGCAGCAATCACACGATAATTTAATAACTGAAATGCGCGAACGGACTGACGCTTAGGATCTTTCTGACGCAATAGGTAATCCGTAATCTTACCTTCTTC
>NZ_LWGF01000064.1:0-576 GCF_001635355.1 Oleiphilus sp. HI0125 | reverse complement strand
AGCCTTTTTATCAAGGCATATAGTAGCTAGAAAACAACAAGGAGACCAACGCTCCAGATTAAACCTAAATTAACTGTTGGATAGCCTTTTAAGCGTCGACTAACTGAGCAGCCGCATCAATATCCACGGACACCAATCGAGAGACTCCAGGCTCGTGCATAGTAACCCCCATAAGCTGGTCAGCCATCTCCATAGAAACCTTATTATGCGATATATATATGAACTGAACGGTATCGGACATTTCTTTGACAAGTCGAGCAAAACGCCCAACATTCGCATCATCTAAAGGCGCATCTACTTCATCCAACATACAGAATGGCGCCGGATTAAGTTTGAAAATAGAAAAAATCAATGCAAGGGCTGTCAAAGCTTTCTCACCGCCAGAAAGGAGATGTATCGTTGAATTATTTTTTCCTGGAGGCCTAGCAATAATACTCACCCCTGTCTCAAGCAAATCCGAATCGGTCAGCTCAAGTTTGGCGCTGCCACCCCCAAATATCTTTGGAAACAAATTCTGCAAACCTGCATTGACGCGATCATAAGTTTCCTTAAACCTATGCCTTGTTTCTTTATCGA
>NZ_LWGF01000063.1:0-876 GCF_001635355.1 Oleiphilus sp. HI0125 | reverse complement strand
AGACGAGGTCGTTCAGCTAAGCGATATAAAAGCATTGTTTGTCGGCAAACTCGAAAACTGGGAAGAGCAGCGTCATGGCGTTAACAGTAGCATTACTACAATTGCCTTCCCTCACTTTGAAGGTAATAGTCCTTTAGATGGCTGTAACTATAAATGGGATGACATATTAGACTTCGCTCCCTGTACGGACCCTCATCAGCCTCTTGCAGATGAAATCTTTACCATCATATATACCTCCGGTACGACAGGCACCCCAAAAGGTGTGATGCTGGATTACGCTTGTGCGAATCAAGTGATGAAACACGAACGTGCTAAACCTGCTTATGGTGTGTATCAAGGAGTTTCCGAGCGTGTTTTGTCCTATTTACCACTAAACCATATCGCCGAACGCGTCGTGTCAGAGGTCAGTCCAATCGTTGCAGGTTCTGAAGTCTCGTTTAGTGAGTCTCTAGATCGCTTTGCAGCAAATTTACAGTCGGTACAACCGACACAGTTTTTTGCAGTACCGCGTATTTGGGTAAAAATTCAACAAGGTATTCTGTCTAAGCTTCCTGAACAGAAACTACAGAAACTCCTTAAAATTCCGCTAGTCGGACGGTTTATTAAGCACAAAATCAAAAAGGGCTTGGGATTGAGCTCGGTGCAGTCAGCGGTATCGGGCGCCGCGCCCTTATCTGCTGCACTTCTGCGTTGGTACGGACAACTCGACATTAATATCCAAGAAGTTTATGGCGCGACAGAACTATGTGGCGGTGTCACCTATAACACCTTAGATGACATTACCCCCGGTTCTGTCGGAAGACCGCTTCATGGTGTTGAAATATTGATTGATGAAGAAACCGAAGAAGTCCTAATCAAAGCTCCATGGGTGATGAA
>NZ_LWGF01000062.1:0-815 GCF_001635355.1 Oleiphilus sp. HI0125 | reverse complement strand
TCAGAGCTATAGCAGAATACTTTTTTGCCTGCTTTCCGCGCATAGCCAATCTCAAACGCTGTTCCTAAGTCACAACTGGGTCCTCTAAACGGGGTGATATTTGCCATCACAATATGGCATCGGTCAATCATATCGATGTTTGCTTGAAATATGTCTGGGGCAGGATCGGCACGTTTAATCTCGTTATCAAGAGGGAAGAGTGGAGTGAACCCAGCATCGTGACAGAGCTGTTTTTTTATTTCGCCAGAATCATCTTGAAAGAAAACATCTGGGCCAGCTAAATAAATAGTCGAGCGTTCTTGCGTCATTTATTCAAATCGTTGAGAGCGGGTGAACTTATGAGTGTTTACTAAGATAGCGGTTCTGGTCAAACAATCTTACCCACTCGGGATGGTTAAAAATCAAAATACTAATGAGCATGCCGTTGATCGTTGCTTCTGGTGCCGCGATGAGTGGAATAAACACCCAAAATTCATTCGTTATTTGCTCAAAGCTGTAGATGCTTTGACTCCATAGAATAAGCGTCATCATAAGCCCGCTTGTAATCACTGACGCGGCCGCTCCGAGAAAAGCAACTAAGAAGATGAACGAGAAAGGGTGTGTAGACTTGCTGCGGTCGTGTGCGAGCCAAACACAATAGTTTGTGAGTAAGGGGATTAGTACTGATACCAACATGTTGATACCAAAGCCTTCAGGGGACTCAAGCCCCAATACAATGGTTCCTGAGATCGCTAATGCCGCCACCCATATTGCTAGTTGCCACCCCATTAGCAGGTGCACAACTGTAATCAAAAAGAAATGGATTCCTAGACCAT
>NZ_LWGF01000061.1:0-775 GCF_001635355.1 Oleiphilus sp. HI0125 | reverse complement strand
CGCTCACATCACTCGCTAAAAAGCATGATATGAATGTACACATGGATGGCGCTCGTTTTGCCAACGCGCTTATCTCATTGAACTGCTCGCCTGCTGACATGACTTGGAAAGCCGGCGTCGATGTTTTGTGTTTGGGAGCAAGTAAAAACGGCGCGTTAGCGGCCGAAGCGGTTATCTTCTTCAATAAAGAACTTGCTAAAGACTTTGAATATCGACGGAAGCGAGCAGGGCACTTGCTTTCTAAAGGACGATTATTGGGGGCACAGTTTTGCGGCTGGCTTGAACAAAATCATTGGCTCGATTTAGCGATACAGAGCAATGCGCAAGCGCACAAACTTGCTCAATCTATCCAGAGCAGTTGCTACTCTGAACTTGCTTGGCCAGAGCAGAAAGCAAACTTCGGGAACGAAGTTTTTGCGTTTATCGACAACGCTAAAATCAAGGAATTGCGAAACGCTGGCGCTGTGTTTTATGAATGGCCTAAGCGGTTTTTGCCAACTAAAGATCGTTCTGATGCAACGCTTGTGCGTCTTGTTGTCTCGTTTAATACCTCTGATAGTGAGCTCACTCAATTTGAGAATGTTCTTCATTCCTCTAAATAGAGAAAAAACCACAGCGGGTTCATAAGGTTTGAACCGGCGCTAGGTCTCTGACGTATCACTAACCTCACTATTACTATGTAAAGGGGTTGAAGCTTTGAGTCAGACACAACAAAATCAAACACCATCAAAGTCGCAAAATAATCAAAGCGTTAACGAAGCGAAGCGTTTGCCTT
>NZ_LWGF01000060.1:0-606 GCF_001635355.1 Oleiphilus sp. HI0125 | reverse complement strand
GGTAAAATCGCGCCCAATTTTGAACTCTTAAACTTTGAGACCGAAGCATTATGGCAAAACGCACCACTGCACTAATCATTCTTGATGGCTGGGGCTACCGAGAGGAGAGCAATTTTAACGCAATTCAAAACGCTAAAACTCCATTTTGGGATGACATGTGGAACTCCAAACCAAGTACTCTGATTGCCACATCAGGCATGGCGGTTGGATTACCTGACGGGCAGATGGGCAATTCCGAGGTTGGCCATATGAATCTGGGTGCAGGACGTATTGTCTACCAAAACTTCACGCGTATTACCAAAGACATTGAAGATCAAGCGTTCTTTGAGAATGCAGCACTATGCACCGCTATCGATAAGGCGGTCAATGCAGACGCAGCCGTTCATTTACTTGGTTTGCTATCGCCAGGCGGGGTTCATAGCCATGAAGACCATATCATTGCGGCAGTTGAGCTCGCTGAGCGCCGTGGAGCCAAGAAGGTGTATGTTCATGCATTTCTTGATGGCCGTGACATGCCCCCACGCAGCGCAGAACCTTCATTAGAAAAATTAGAAAACTTGCTCAGAGAAAAAGGTATCGGTCGCGTTGCCAGCATCGTCGGCCGCT
>NZ_LWGF01000059.1:0-1778 GCF_001635355.1 Oleiphilus sp. HI0125 | reverse complement strand
ATCTGCATAGCGTTCATATTCTTCAATTGTTGAACACTCTTGCGCACGATCTGTTGAGACATCGAATACATCGGGGTCAATTTGCGCCGTTTGCGGAAGTGGGTGCTGACGCTTTTGCTCCAACATTTTTAAAAGCAAGCTGCCCTGCACGTTAGCGACAGGGTTTTGCGCACGCTCATTCAACACAGGGAAATAATCCCGCGCACGCCACTCTTCAGTTGTTTTTGCATCGACACCAAGACGGGAAGGCTCAGCCGCTACGATACGAGCCCCGTCATATACCAACTCTTTACTCGCTCCACGATCAAGCCCGTCATATGACGATAACTTCAACTGGCATGGTCCGTCATAACAGGCATGACAGCTAACACAACGCTTATCAAAGATGGGCTGAATGTCGCGATGATATTCTGGGACACCTTGCTGATATTCTGCGACTTCACGATTTTGTACCTCGGGTTCACCCCATTGTTGATCAAGTTGATGTTGCGCGATCGTGGCACAACCGATGACGAAGAGGCTTATGAAGAAGTAACTAAAAAGGTGCTTTGATTTCATAATAGTCGGCTAGCTAGTTTGGTTTGGATTCTATTTAGTTCGGCTAAGTAGCAGTTTAGAACAGCTGGAGAATGCTTCAAGATGAGGTTTTTGTTTTAACCTAAAGGTCGCTTGAAGTAGCTTTTAAGTTGAGCTGTTTATTTTCAAACTCTCGTTAATCTTAAATTCATTACTTCTAATCCGTTTATGTTCTTTCTTGCTCGCACAAGAAAGAACCAAAGAAATGCGTACCTGCTCTTCGGCCCTTAGGGTACATTCGTGACTGGTTAAAAATGGCGCTGCGGCCTGGCCCAGGCCACCCACTCTTGCTTCGCCATTCACCTTGTCTCGTTCGCGCTACTCTCTCAAACAGTCCTCGCTTTATCCATTTGTAACTGGCGTCACTCATCCTACGAGAAGGCAGATGCCGCTTCGATAAATCTGGAAAACAAACAAGGTTTGTGTCTTGCACCAACACCCCTTCTGACATGATGAGTCGCGGATAAAATAAACAGGAATTCGTCGAGGACTGTTTGAGCCGAAGGCGAGTCACGCAGACGCTGTTTATTTTTGAGCAACGAATAAGACCGAAGGGCATGTCAGCGGGGCTGATTGGGATTGTTAAGGGACTTGTCAGCACAAGTCCCTTAACTAGACCTTTAGGTCGAAACCTGAAAGCGGAACAATCAAAGCTCTTAAGGCGCTGTCGGCCGCCGCCGACTCTGTTCCCTAATCTAATGGAAAATTAAACGCTAAGTGAAAAACACCATCCTCTGCATCAGCAAAACGATAGCCAAAGCCAATGCGCTCGATATCACCAACTGAGGTTTCAATGGCTTTATCTAAGCCCCAAGTAAAACCAAGCTCGTGTACATATTCATCTTGAAGAACAAGAGCTTCGTTTTCCTGAAGATCAAAGCCGACTGCAAAATAATAACTCGTCACATAGAATGAGAAGAAACTACTCAAAGGCCCAAGCATAAGTCGCTCAGGAAACTTGAGATCAGCGCCAATCTGGAACGAACTAAAGTTTTCAGAAGCCGCATCTCTGGATGAGAAGCCAGCATGCTGCACCTTCGCAAACAGTATTTGTTGCTCTCCCCAAATATCCGTATACCGAAAAATAGACGAGCCTATTGCGTAAGTCGTGGCGCCATTGTGCGAGCGTAAATCCCGGGCATACCCAACATCGGCAAACGGCACAAACTTGAGTGCTTCCGAGTCCCAATAGTCTTTTTCAA
>NZ_LWGF01000058.1:0-936 GCF_001635355.1 Oleiphilus sp. HI0125 | reverse complement strand
ATGAACATCTCGCCGAAATACATTGGGTGACGAATACGTTTAAATAAGGCCGTTTGAGTGACGAGATATTCCATCTCTTCTAATCTTTTGTTATCGCGTTTGATGAGCCAGTAATGACTCAAAAAAATAGCACCGCCAACGAGTACAAGAATTCGCCCAGCCAGAGAATCGCTTGTGTTGATATCGGGTAGCCAGCTTGTGAACGCACTTATAATGATGCTCGCTATGAGCAGAATCGAACAAGTAAGCTTTGTAAGCCACCAATAAGACATGTTTCTTTCATCTTTTAATCATCTTAGAAGCAATACGTATTAAAGCTTAATAGGCGATTTACTTAGATGAGATCATTTTTTTATATGTCAGGGTACTTTTTGATTTAGTCTTTTAGCGACCAAGCAGTAATGGATGCTCCGCAACCGGAGTCAATGTGACAGATAATAATCCCCAGCCGAATGCAATAAGTAGTGCCCCGCCAGCTATTTGAAGATATAAGCCAAAATGACTAAACACCGCCGTCGAGCTCGATTCGCTAGCGTTTAGTAGGCGTTCAAAGAACCCTCTCGCGAATACGGTTCCTGCTGCAATGAGCGCGATAGAAATGCCAGTGCCTAGTCCCATCGCCAAGGTGGCGACGATCCCAAATCCATAGGCATTGACTAAATAGGCATAGGTCAAAACGATTAGTGCGCCAGAGCAAGGACGGAGCCCCATCGAGAACACGAGCGTTAGGTTCTGTAGCCAGGTGCTGTCGTCTTTGACTTCAATGGCATGGTTGCAGCCACAACATACATTATGTGCATAATGTTCATGGTGAGAATGATGTTCGTGCTCATGATGGTCGTGTTGGTGAGCGTGGGAGTGATGATCATGTGGATGGGCATGGTCATGATGCTCATGGTGCGAGTGTGCACTTGAATTTGAGATGCTCACTACTTT
>NZ_LWGF01000057.1:0-18385 GCF_001635355.1 Oleiphilus sp. HI0125 | reverse complement strand
TATTGATATTTATCAGTAATTTATGATTATTTTTATTATGGATAAAAACCAATAATGTAAAATAAATCGACAGTTCTTTGAGCGCACAAGCTCGAGAAAAAATCACTCCAAAATACAAATGATTGTTTTCTATCGTGATCGTAAATAATTTTTTAATGGGAAAGTTTATCCTGGCATATTGGAACTCATTTGAAAGAATTAAATCCTCGCTCTAAGACGGACTTTGTTCTAGGTAGCACTAGCACCAAAATTTGCTATTTTTGTATTACTCTCTTATCGAGTAAGTATATTGAAAAAACATCGAGGTTATTATCAATCGCGCAAATCACAGGCGCTCTTTACTGCGGACGCAAATATATATGAACACGGATTATATTCGAACATATTGAGAAACGACTTTATGCCCAGGAGGCGTAACTTAATATAATACTGACCTTGGAACTTATCATGCTCGAAATAGGTAATTATTATTACCTTAGTCGTAACAGAGCTAGTAATCTTATATTGGAGAGGCATGTCGATTTGACTTGCCCTATGAGATAAAAGTGGTGGTAGGCACTCTACCTTAAACCGACAAGCCGCAAGAAAAAACAACAATGCGTTGCAAACAATATGCGAGCACTGTTACTTGTATTGATACACCAAAAAAGGCCCCATAAGGGACATCTTTGCAATGTTATGTTTGCTTAGTGCAGCTTCATTCTAGAATGAATCACTCGCATCAAACGATCATTTAGCCAAATCAAACCGGTCTTAAAGAAGCCGTGCAAGGCAAGCTGATGCATGCGATATAAAGACACATAAAATAAGCGCGCAAGCTTTCCTTCGACCATCATGCTGCCTTTGCTCAAGTTCCCCATGAGACTTCCTACGGCAGTATAATCGCTCAAAGAAACAAGCGAACCATGATCTTTGTAGACAAACTGATGTGCAGCACCGCCATCTAGTCGAGCAACAAGCGTCTTGTACAGCGTACTCGCCTGTTGGTGTGCCGCTTGTGCACGAGGAGGCACAGACCGTTCATTACCCTCATTCCAACATTCCGCACAATCGCCAAACGCAAATACGCAATCATCCAAAGTCGTTGCCAATGTGGTGTCAACCTTCAATTGATTCAATCGATTCGTTTCGAGGCCATCTAGTTCTGTTAAGAACCCTGGGGCTTTAATACCTGCCGCCCACACTTTGATTTCGGCGTTTAGAGGCTCACTCTCAGCAAAGGTCAGTTGAGTGTCGGTAATTTCTGTTACCGGTTGAGATGTTAATACTTCAATATTGAGCTTATTCAATTCCCGCGTTGCCGCCGCAGATAAACGTTCTTTTAGTGCTGGCAATATACGACCACCAGCTTCGATCAAAGAGATATGAATATTGCTTTCTTTGACGTTATGCAGACCATAAGACTCTAGTTGCTGCGAAGCATAGCGTAATTCAGCTGCCAACTCGACGCCGGTCGCGCCCCCACCAATGATCGCAACATGAATATCTCTCTCACCTTCGGGCGCATGCTCTGCTTGCAAATAACGATTTAACAGACTCTGATGAAAACGGCGCGCTTGTAGCTGGCTATCGAGAAACTGGCAATGCTCTTCGGCACCTTTGGTTCCAAAATCATTCGTCGTACTGCCCACAGCAATCACCAATGTGTCGTATGGCACACGGCGCGCAGCAACAACCTCTTCACCTTTGCGATTATTTATAGGCGCTAAGGTAATCGTTTTTTGGGAACGGTCGAGTCCAGTTAAGCGTCCGGGCTGGAATTCAAAATAATGCTGTTGCGCATGCACACGAAAATCGACTTGCGCGGCATCTGAATTGAGAGAGCCGGCAGCAACCTCGTGCAACAAAGGCTTCCAGACATGCGTTAAGGCCGCATCAACGAGCGTAATACGAGCTTTGTTCTTCTTGCCTAATTTATTGCCGAGTTTTGTCGCAAGCTCTAGTCCGCCAGCGCCACCACCCACAATAACAAAGTGATGCATATCGTCCATAACCTTACTCTCTTTAACAATAAAAAGGGTTGGCGATTTTGACGTATGTTTCTGAAATGTAAAGACAAAAGCCATTAATTAGGGTAATTGCCCTAATTAGTCTCAAAAACAACATGTTAAAACAGAGGATTAAACAGCCTCCGTCGCAGGATCATCAAGTGACTTCTTAGATCAAGTAATCACAGCCTGCGTACGATTAGCCCCCAACTTCTTAAAAATAGCAGTGATATGGGCTTTTACCATAACTTCTGTCACGCCAATTTCATAAGCTATCCGTTTGTTCAGCCAACCTTCTCATAAGAAACAAAGCACACGATACTGCTGGGGCGTCAAGACAGCGGCCTGCGTTGCTGAGTCACGTTCTTCATTATCGATTCGACGTAAGTTTTGGCGCACAAAAGACTACACCTAAGATTCACCATCAATCACATGGTCAATGGCATCTTTAATCATACTCGGAGAGCAGGACTTTGGAATAAAGCCAATTGAGCCGTGAGCAATACAACGGCTAATAGTCTCAACATTTTCTCGTGCTGAAATGATCGTTAAAGGCACAGTTGGGAATTTTTCGGGTACAGTCACCAGACCAAATGAGTCCTGACTGCCTGACATATGTAAATCGAGCAACAACAAATCATTGTCAGGGTTTTGTTCGAGCACTTTAAGCGTGCAATCAAGATCAGAAGATTCACTAATGCAAAGATCAGGCAAGTGCGTATTCAATAACCCTAACAGAGCATTTCCAAACAAGGATGATCATCCCGCAATATGAATTTAATACATTAACACTTCCTTTAAAACGCACACACTTGAAACTCAAGAATAGTCCAGGCGTGTTTTGAACGGCTAGGGTTTGAGGGTGTCCTACTGCACAATTTAACGCCCTTCAGTTGGCGGATCGACCACAGTCACTGCGTTTAAGGTGAAGGTGTCGCCTTAATTATCGAATTCACTCACACCAATTTTACGTACTATACGGCGCATAATTTAAGCAACCTTTGTAAGGCTTACATTTTGTAAGCTGTTGAATTTAATAGAATTCAATATTGTAAGGAATTCTTGGTTTTTTCTAAGCATTATTGAACTCAAATATGGGCACTAAAGGATCAACATTATAAGCTGCAAGAAGAGAATTAACTGCACTAAATCGAGACTCAGCGCTAGCAAAATTAATGAAAAGTAAGTCATGCTTTCATCGCTTAAAACTTCTGCTGCTAGACAAAAGCAGAAGTTTTGCTTTAAGGGAAAGTACTGTATATCTTGCGAGCATCGCTAGTGAAAAACAGAACTTTTCAGGACACCCCTCGGGAAATAGAGGAGTATTCTTTGTGACGCTATAGTCCTAGATGTACTTATGAGAGTGATACAAAACAGAATAATGTCCTCCACCTAAATAAAGGTGGAGGACAATAGGTTATTTACAGGGATGTTTTGCGCCTTGTATAGACTAAACCCGCCAACCCCAGCATCAATAGAGACAACGAAGCTGGCTCAGAAACTGCCACTTGCTTATCTCTAATCAATACAATTCCCGCGGTACCAAAAGCCGGATTAGGGTCTAACAAATCTCTAAACTTTTGAACTGTTTCTGTGTTAGTTTCTGGAACAAGGTGGTTAGTAAACTCAGTGCTGAGGGTTAGAAAGTTAACCAAACCGTTATCATTCGAGTCAAGTCCAAAACGAGCGGAGGTCAAGCTTAAGCCTGTGTAATCGTCTGTTTTATCCACACCGTTACCGGTTTGAATACTGTCTTCGTAAGTAGTCCAACCAAAGAGATCACCAAATACTCTAACGAAGTCGATGCCATCATTAAAAACAGCACCGTTGAAATGCCCATAAATACTACTAGTTTCTTCGTCATCACTCCATGAGACAGTAGGAAAGAAATCGCTAAGCAGATCAGCTACATCTTTGTTACTCGCTACACGCCAACCCATAGGCTGATATGTTGTGAGCGCATCTGAGACATTCATTCCTACTGTAGATGTCCATTGGAGCCATTGCTTTCCTGTTACAGAGTTTGATACAACATCTCCGCTTAAGCTGTAGTCAGTGATAGGACCCGCTTGTGATGTTGCACTAAAGCATAGTGCGGCAACAGCAAGTATTTTTCGGATTTGAGTTTTCATGTGTACTACCTTATCAATTCCATATGGTTTATTTGTACAGTGCTGAATCGGCACCGGTGTTTTTATTAGGGGGCAGGAGATTATCATTCATTCAGTAGGAGCGACGTGATGAACTATGCAGGATTGGGAAATGATCAAGTTTTTATATGGGCAGTGTTATACACAGAACAGAAGAGTACTCCTTTATAAAGTAAGCGATTTAGACGCGCTTATTATTAATCGGCAGTGATGGTAAACGATATACTTGTTTACAACTTTACTAAGTTAATAACCAATAAAAGCCTCTCAACACGAATACCGTAACGTCCGCTTGCCTCTTGAAGCGGGCATGATAAACAGAGCAGCCCCAAGGTCAGCTTCTGTCTATGTCCAAATGAAAAACCAATGTCCGCTTTTCATTCTTAGTACGTATTAACGCCAAGCTTTGGGGCGGGCTACGCAGTAGACCGTCCCAGCAACCGTAGGTTGCGATAACAGCGCCTTGTTAGGCGGATGGCTCAAAAACAAACTCATAGTGGGTTATTTCCTTGGGATCTAGGGCTAATGAGCTCTTAGCCTCTGATAACGTCGGCAAACTTCCTTTGTTAAAAGAAGCGCTAAATCCGACATGAGGTTGCCTTTTACCATCAGGATGAACAGTAAAAGCATCGTATCCTAAAAAGTAGTAGCCATTTTCATAAATCATTTCTAGAGCATCGGTTACATACTCTTTAGCTATCAACACCCCGCTTCCTATCTGGATGCTAGGAAGACCCCATTTACTGTAAACCTCTGCTCGATTCATTCTCGACGCCTAACGCCTCAAACACGGGCTGACGACCGCGCTAGCGGTTGGCAGTCCGCCCCTGCGTAGCAGGGGTAACGTGCTTTGACTTGTTATGTTTTTATTCGATTTCATTTAAATACTTGCTGATAAACTCTTCCAAGTTTGCCGCATATGGATTGCAAGCCATTTCTTTGTGGCACGCAAACCCAACTGAGAACTCTTGGCTCTCGTGATTTATAACGTAATAGTCACCACAGCCATTTTGGCCAATTATAAAATAGCGATCAGGCCATGCCTCACCAAAATAGCCATTACTTCTGACATCGTTATTTTCTTCGATGATTACTTCGGCATCGTTTAGGAGACCGAAATCTTCAGCTTCTGTTCCAAGCAGGTCGTTAGGATAGTTGAGCAGAACTTGCTTATAGTTCACTGGAAGCTTAATGCCTGTCCTTTCTTCTATAGATTTAATTTCTTCCTGATTCATGACTCTCTCAAAGAAACATAACGCCGCAATAATCGGCGCGAGGTACGAGCGTCCGGCGCCGCAGGCGCGTAGTTAATTGCCTTGTTATGTGTTTTGCACGAGATAGTATAAATTTCCATATTCTCTCGAATCCGATTTCTTTATTTCTTTGGCCTCAATAGCTTCTCTCAACCATTGTTTAATGTCACTTCGTTGTACGTTGGGATATTTCTTTCTACGGGTACTAATGAAGCCGCATAGCCTCCACTCATCAAAGCCATCAATACGCCCATTGGCACCGTAATTGAAGTCAATTATATCCTTCTTGCCAATGTGAACCTTACAACCAACCCCATGAAAGAAGTATTTGTGCTTGCCTCCAAGCATGCCGACCTGCTCAATTGGCGGCCCCCAATTGTGAGGCTCCTCAGTTTTTAGATACTTCTTCAGCAGCGCGTTGGCTTCTTCGACTTTTTCTTGGAAGTCGGAAATTATTTTTCGAAGCTCTGTATTCATGATTTACACATAACGCCTTGCACACGGGCTGACGAACTGCGAAGCAGTTTGGCAGTCCGAGCACGCTTGCGTGCGGTTGTGCTGCAACTTGTTATGAGTTGAATTTGGCATTGATGTAACCTGCTATTTCCTTAGCTAAGGACTCTGCTGAAGTTATTTTTGCTACGACGCTGTAACCCGACCAGTTGTCCCACTCTAGGCCGATTACATCATTACCTTTTTTAAAGTCTTGAAATACCTCATCGAAGCCAGCCACTTTCTCAGTGGCCACCTCAAGACTAAAGTTTGATATAACTTCATCAGTAATTTTGCGATACATTTCACCCTCGATGTTATCGAAGTCGAAAGTTAATCTATTACTGTTATCTCTATGTTCATTCATTATTGAGCTTAAGACTCATAACGCCAAGCTAATGGGCAGGCACTGCGAAGCAGTGACTGTCCAGGCCGAGGTTTCCTTGGCCGAGCATTGAGCGCCTTGTTAAGTGTTTAATTATTTATTGCCTCAATCAGCTGCAAGTTTAACTGATGAGACTCATAACTAGTATGTAGCCCCAAAACTATTTGAGGCACGAAGCCAAAGATGTAAAGCCCAAGGCATAACCAAATTTTGTACGGATGATTAATGGCTTTTACTTTATGCCTAAAAGGCACATGCATATTTGGGGGTGGATATTGCTTGTGTTTGTTAGTTTGTATAGCGATGTATATTGCTAGAACCGTAAGAAAAGACAGTAGTATTGCATTAGCAACCGACACATACACATAGCGACGATCAGCCTCCATGATTTGTTCTATTTGCGTGCCAGTGATAGGAAAAATTGTGTTGAGGTTTTGACCAACTAAGGCAAATAGAAGACCGAAAGAAACTAGGCCGTAAAAGTAAATTTTTCCTTTTAGTGTTGCTTCAATGTATCCGTTCATATTTACACTTAACAGTTAATTCTACGTACCCGATACGGGTATCACTTTTCAATTAGGTTAACACCTTCGGAACGATCAATTCATTAATAATCATAGACTTATGAGACTTCCTTTTTTTCAAGTTGCGCACACTCTTTAGCAAATGCGTATTGAATACGCATTTGCTAATTCATTACCCCTTTAAAATCAGAGCTTTATAAGAATAAGCAGTGATACCCGCCCCTCGTGCGGTTATCACAGGCGACCTGTAGATATAATTTGAACCGACACAACTCGACCTCTCGAAGCAGGTGGGGGTCAAAGCGTTAAGGTCTGCAATCTTCTTCGAAGCGGGCATGGTGAACCGAGAAGCACTAACAGCCGCTTCTGTCTAACAGCGGAAGCAACCGCCGCTCAAATCTCGACGTCTGCAATCCTCTTTAAGCTGATTTACAGTACCAACCAATAAAATATTGGTTTAATTAATCTTTATAAGTAAGGATTTTACAACTCAAGAACATAATTTTTCCCGAGCGAATTTTTGGCAATACTACGCAAAACAACTATTAGACCTTGGTCTAGCATTGGACCAAGGTCTACATCAAGCCCTGTTCGGTAAAACTGACCACATGACTACCTGCGACGATTAAATGATCCAGCACCCGCACATCGATCAACTCCAATGCCGACTGCAATCGTCGTGTAATCTGGATGTCAGCTTGGCTTGCTTGCGTCGATCCAGAGGGATGGTTATGACAAAGAATGACGGCTGCAGCACCTTTGTTAAGTACATGGCGAACTACTTCACGCGGATATACGGATGCAGCATCAATCGTACCCTGAAACAGCTCTTCCATATCCAGAATTGCATGCTGATTATTAAGATACAGAACAGCGAAGGTTTCATGTTGACGATTTGCCAAGGCATGCTGCACATAACGTTTGCACACATCAGGGCTAGTGATAACATCACTCTCCCTTAACTCATCTTTTAGTACGCGCTTACTTACTTCTAAACTTGCATGTAACTGCGCGTACTTTGCTAAGCCCATGCCTTTGTAAGAACAGAATTCTTGTTCACTAGCGCGAAGCAGTGGCTTCAACCCACCAAAATGAGCGAGTAAATCTCGTGCTAATTCAATCGCTGAACGCCCTTTGATGCCTGTACGTAAAAAGATCGCAAGCAACTCAGCGTCACTTAATGTTTGAGGACCTTTTGAGAGGAGTTTTTCGCGCGGCCGTTCGGACTCTGGCCAAGTTGATATGCTCATGTCTAATTCCTTGTTAAATAACTCGCTCCATCCTTGAGCGACATTGACAAGCGTGCCGCAAGTAGCAACACTTCTCAAGTTCATTTCATAAGGAATTCCTATGTCTTCAAATATCGATTCACAAACACAAACCGAACTAGAAGCCGCTGTATTTCGTCGTTTCTTAAAACACTTAGATGACCATAAAGAAGTACAAAACATTGACCTGATGATCTTGGCCGACTTCTGCCGAAACTGCCTATCAAAATGGTACGCAGCAGCGGCCGCCGAGAAAGGTGTTGAAGTGGATTATGACGCGGCTCGAGAGTTCGTTTACGGTATGCCTTACTCAGAGTGGAAAGACAAACACCAGCTTCCAGCGACACCAGAACAAATGGAAGCGTTTGAAGCGAAGCAAGCGGCTAAGAAAAAGTAAGGGCGCTACAAATAAAGCACGCACAACATAGAGCCATAAGGCTATTTCTTTAATGGCTCTAGCAGTTTCTCTAAACCCTCAATTTTAATCTCGAGCGTCATTTCTAGCAGAGTTCCAAGCTTGCCATTAGGGAAGCCTTTTTTACGAAACCAGAGTAGGTATTCTTCAGGTAGATCTATTAAGCGACGACCACTGTATTTGCCAAACGGCATGCGCATATTAGCAATTTCGCCTAAGTATTCTTGGTTCATTTTTCTTATAGTTTATGAGAAATATTTGAGGTTTAACGCTGGGGGCTGAGCGCTTTTAGTCTGACCCAGAGTATCGATCGCAATAGCTTTCAATCGAAGAGACTTAATAGCTCAGCGTATCCTTGTTCTTCCATCTCTGCCTTTGGCACGAAACGCATGGCCGCCGAATTAATACAGTAACGCATACCGCCTTCTTCAACGGGGCCATCATTAAACACATGGCCTAGGTGTGAATCGGCATCTTTACTGCGCACTTCTGTGCGCACCATGAACATTTGACGATCTTCTTTCTCGACAATCTGTTCCATGTGAATAGGCTTGGTAAACGCAGGCCAACCAGATCCAGAATCATATTTAGTCGTGGAGCTAAACAAGGGTTCTCCAGACACAACATCGACATAAATACCCTCTTCCTTGTGGTCCCAGTATTCGTTATCAAAAGCACGCTCGGTACCACCACATTGGGTGACATGGTGCTGAAGTTCGGTCAATTCTGGTTTTGATTTTTGATCTGTCATGTTGTTCACCTCCTACGTGTTGATGATGATACGCATGGCCTGAAGCTCCAGACCTGTCTTATCAATATAGGATAAACCCTCTTCTTTTTGCTTACGAACAAATTCAATTTCTGCTTCGCGAATCATTGGATTCTTTTGCTGTAAACTGGTCATACGATGAATTTCAGCATCCATGTCGGTACTTAATTGCTCACGCGCGATGTCTTTGAAACTCGGCAGAGTTTGCTCAGCAAGTTTCTGCGCATGCGCCAATAAACCAGCAAATTCAGAGCGGATTTCTTTAATGATTTGCAGCGCCAAGGTACGTTTTATACCACTGCTGAGCTCGTTAAGCTTTTCATACGGCAGCACTTGCGACAAATCTCGCCCATCGCCATTAACGACAAAACGTTGTGGAGACATCGGCAAATATTTATCTAGCTGTAACTCATTCGGCGCCATGCTGTTCACGGTAAAAATAGACTCTAAAAATAAGGTGCCTGGAGGAATACCTTTCACGGAAATTTTCGCCAAAGCGGCATTGCCAAGTTCGCCGCTCACTAGCTGATCCATTAATTCAGTGACCATAGGATGCTCCCATGTAACAAATTCCATATCTTCGCGAGACAATGCTTTCTCTCGTTGATACGTAAGCGTCATTCCTTCATCGGTTAATCGAGGAAACTCTGCTGTCAGCATATGCTCGCCGGGATGCAATACAACTGAACCATCTGACTGATGCTCTTGTTCAACACCATACAAGTCATATACGCGCTGCATGTACGCGGCTAAATCTTGGCTACGCTCTTCTTCCTCAAGCCTCTCAATCAAGGCTTCAGCTTCTTTCGGGCGACATGAATTGAGCTCTAGCAATACGTTCCTGCCCATCTGAAGCTCACGCATGATCTCTTCTCGATAAGCAGCGACCTTTTCAATGATGCCAGTGGCTTCAGTTGATGTGAGGTCGGATAAAGACAAATACTGATCAAGGCTTTCTTGGAACTTCTGCTGAATGGCATACCCCGCCGGACAACTCGTTTCAAATGCATTTAGACCCTTGTGGTACCAGTTAAACCAAGCTGCGCGCTGACTTCCATACAAGTACGGCACATGAATCTGTACATCACGAACCTGACCAATTCGATCGAGTCGGCCAATTCTCTGTTCGAGCAAATCTGGGTTCTCGGGCAAATCAAGCAAGACCAGATTGCTCGCGAATTGGAAGTTACGCCCTTCACTACCGATCTCAGAACAGATTAGCGCTTGAGCGCCTTCTTCTTTGTCTGCAAAGTACGCCGCGGCACGATCTCGCTCGATAATGCTCAAGCCCTCATAAAATGCAGAAGTTCTAAAACCTTGTCGTAAGCGCAAATAATCTTCAACCATCAAGGCGCGATTCGCATTCGAACAGATCACAAGAACTTTCTCATCGCGATTCGCTTCGAGAAACTCACATAGCCATTTTACTTCTGGATCATTAGCGACCGAATCGGAGTCAGGCTCATATGCCGCAACAAGCTCATAGGGCTGCACAATACGCTGAGGAAAGCCTTCAATCGCATCACGCGTATTACGAAACAGCACTCGCCCCGTACCATGTAGATCAAGCAATTCATTAATAAGTTGCGGAACAAGTTCTTCAGCGGGCAAAGACCAATCAAAATCTTCAGACGAGGCAATCAAACAACTCAGGTCTGATTTAAGGCGGGCATCAACCGGCGCGTCATCGGCTTGGCTTTGTAGCTGTTTTACTAACTCCGAAATTTCGCCGTAATGCTTTTCTTGCTCCTTGAAGGCTTCAAGGTCATGGAAACGATCAGGATCAAGCAAACGTAAGCGTGCAAAGTGACTTTCCAAACCTGCTTGTTCAGGTGTCGCAGTCAGAAGTAAGACGCCTCGACTAATCTTCGATAGCTCTTCAACACACAAGTATTCATCACTCGCTTTCTCGGCACTCCATTCAAGATGATGTGCCTCATCGACGACAAACAAATCCCAATCAGCTTCGCTAGCGAGCGCGGAAAGAGCAGGATCTTGGCTAAGTGTTGCAATATCGCATAACACTAGTTGCTCTTCTTCAAAAGGATTCTCGACGCCCTCTTCAATCAACGCATCACAACGAGCACGATCAAAAATAGAAAAACGCAGATTAAATCGGCGCAGCATTTCAACAAGCCACTGATGAATCAGTGTCGATGGCACACAAATCAATACGCGAGAACTTAAACCGCGTTGTAGTTGGGTATGAATAATCATGCCAGCCTCAATGGTTTTACCGAGGCCAACCTCATCTGCTAACAAGACACGTGGTGCAAAACGTTGTGCGACATTTTTTGCAATGTACACCTGATGAGAAAGCAAGCTCGTGCGTGAACCAAGCAAGCCTTTAACGCCACTCAGTTGAAGGGCATGATTATGTTGCAAGGTTTCATAACGCAAACGAAATGCGCGATTACGATCGAAGTGCCCATTGGTTAATCGTTGCAATGGATTCGTAAACTGGATAAAACAATTGAGCTCAACTTCACTAATACACTGCTTTGTCGAAGCATCACTGGAAACATGATAAAAAACAAGATCATCAATTAGCTCTACATCTTTGATCACATAGAGTTGATCATCATGATCACGAACTTCATCTCCCACTTTGTAAATCACGCGAGAAATAGGCGCTTGATCTGTCGCATAAGTACGAATTTCATCGGCCGCAGGAAAGGTGATCAGGATTCTCCGTCCTTCGATTTCAGAGATCATTCCTAAACCTAATTTCGGTTCGGTTTGGCTAACCCACCGCTGGCCAACTTTATACGTCATTCTTTACCCCTAGCATAAAAACATGATGCGCGATGCATCTTAAGCGGCGCGCATTCTAGCACTCTTGGCCATCCACTCAAGCACCCTGCAATGAATACTTTAAATCGGACAATCTTTGCTAATTTTAAGTCAAGCTGAAGTGTAGTCGTTGTATGTTGAGGCGCTAGTGTGCTAACAATATATTTGTTGAAAAGTAGGTAAATACCGATGGAATATCTTCCCCGCATCAAACGCCTTATTGGACTATGGATGCTGTCGTTATCAGCAACGGCATATGCCCATGATCTTCACTACTTTGTTGTGGAAAATATCGCCGCACCTTTACAGATTGTCGATGAAAAAAACATCCATAGCGGCATCATCACCGACATTGTCACTGAAATCGCACGACTCGCCGAACTAGATCTCAAAATTACTGTCGCACCAAGCCCAAGAATCGAACGGCTGTTAAAAGGAGAGAGTAATGTTAATTGGATCGCCTATGACAGCCCTTCTTGGGATTCACTACCAAACGGAATTGCCTTTGAGCCAGCAGTCACATAAGTCCATCATTCGATTTTACATTGCTGTGCATTTCGAGACTTTGAAGAACTTGAAGCATACGAGATCACCATCATTAAAGATTTTCGATATCCGGGATTAAATAAACATGCTTCGGAGTTTTCCTTAGAGCTCACCGAAGTAAAGAGCTACGAACAAGGGCTTGAGTTAGTCGACTTAGAGCGCGTAGATGGTTTTATAGAAATGGATTTACGACTGAGCTACCACGTTAGTCAGCAGCCAGATCAAAAGTGCACAACGCTCACTTATATTGACGATATTGAGCCTCCTTATGCGATCGAACTGAAAGTGAATCAAAACATGCCGCAGAGTCGCGTTAACAAATTAAAGCGCGTTTACCAAAAACTTCACGAGTCTGGTTTTATTCAAGAAACAATAGAGAAATATACACGATCAGCCTCGACCTTGTGGATAGGTCGAGGCTTGAATTCAAGGCCCTTAAGGCATTTGAATTTGAGGGCCGCCGTCTTGACCTGGAACAACAATCTGAGACGCTTGTTGTCGACGCATTTCTTGTAATTCACGCATCGTATCTTCCATCGCCTGCTTAGCGCCATCACCAAAACCTGCAACTGCGTCTGCTAAATTATCAACCGCTAACTCAAACGTGAGTGGCAGAGCACCAGCTGGAGTCATCATTTGCGCTTGTCCGACATATTGCACTGCGCGCGCATCGTCACGTTCACCACTTGCCGTCACAGGCGTCATAACACGAATGGTGCCGATCTTCTGATCTGTATAAATTTCTTCGCGATAAAGATTCGCGACATCCATATTCATTTCTAGTTCTTCAGACATGAGAATTCCTGTACTAAAAGGATTGAGCCGCTACGGGCTGAACGGAGGAGATTATGGCGATTAGATGGGTTGCTTGTCACGCCTTATTTCTGCGCCAAGCTGACCTGGTACTTATCCACCAAGGATGCAAAATTATTGCGCACCACAATTAAGTTATTAATCGATGACATAAACAGATCAAACGCCGATTGAGGCAATTTGAGCGCTTTGTAGTTTTCCCGCAGCAAAACAAGCTGCTCAGCTGCAATATCGTCACTACGATTTTGTTGTTTATTAAGAAGAAATGGCACCATGTTCTCACGAATTTTTTTCGCTTCGACATGATCGCCATTCGCATCAATGAGCTTTAGTAATCGCAAACGTTGATCCAACAATAAGCGTTCATCTTGCGCTAAAAAACCAACTAACTCTTTTACGTAATACTCTTGCATGAAAGCGCTTAATTTACTTAGTGCTCGATACTGACGTTCTTCAGGATCATCGTGCGGATTAATCTGATCAATCTGACGATAAATCATAAGGTAAAGAGTTGCATCAATCGTCTGCAATGCTTCCAACGCACCTTCAGACAACATATCCACAAAAGTACAAGCTTGAGAGACGGCTAAACGGGACAAAGTACTATCGTCTTCGTTTTGGACTGCTGTTTGAATTGCACGTCGGGCCAGAAGATCATTGTTTGGAAATTGGACCAAGGCTTTATCCAAAGCCGTGGCAACGTGCTGTGAGCCAAATTGCTCGGCCTTTTCAGCCCATTCCAACCAAGCCATTGGGCTCTGCGCTAGAAACTCGTGTAAAGACCGTTGCCAAGCGTAAGCATCTTGAACATAACGAGGCTTTGGAAGCTGAATGAGCTGCTCAGCTACTTTACGCCATTGCCAATATTCTTTTATCTCGGAGAGAGCCGCTCGTACTTTCTCTGTCTCGGGAATTTTTTGTTCAGCAAGCTGCTGGCTTAACCATGCTTGCGCAAGCCGTTTATGAAATAAATCGAGACCACCTTCAATCTCCCTCAAAATATGCGCAGGCTCGTGAGCGATCAGATTAAATTGGTCGAGAAAATATATTTTCTCGAAACGCTTTATCAAGGTAATCGCTCGGCCTTGTTGTAAGGCGAACAGACGCGTGTACAAACTGCTGAGTGCCTGAGCCGAAGAGCGGTATGTGCCCCACTTATCGTCAATTTGAAGTAGCAGTTTATTAAGTCGCGCTAATGAATATTCTACAAGTTTGAGTCCTTCTCGAGGCTTGCTCTCAAAGCTTGCCGCTTCAAACTCCCCAAAGAGTTGTTCAATACGCGCGAAGAATGCCTTCACTTGACGCTGACTAAACAAATTACGTTTGTCATCGATACGTGTTGTTTCAGTAACGCGCGCTTTGAGAGCAACAAAATCAACTTCTTGCCCGGCCAAACTCGCCTTTAACAAGTAACGCTCAAATTGTTCAGAATCACTTTCTAATAGCTCTAAAAAGTGCTTCGCCAGTGTTTGTTTCTCGAGACCAATCAAATACGCAAATATGCGAGATTTTTCGGGACCTTTGGAAAGGGAGAGTACTTGTTGCTCAAGACGGTTACCGTGTAATACTGCAGAAACACAGTGCTGACAAAAATCGAACCCATCGGAATCTGGGCAAGTACAGTGCCCGTCCACAATACTGCCCGCATAATTCAGTGTGACAGTGTAGTCTTCAACTTTGGCTGTTACCGCTAGGCCATCTCGCTGATAGTCTTGCACTAAATCAGGGGTGTACGCATTCTTACCCCGCTGAAAACGATCTTTCCCAGCGCGCTTGAATAATTCTTCTTCACCTACAAGAAATTTAGACATGACTTACACGTCGTAAGAGGCATCAGCCTTTGGCTGTTCAGGAAGGTCTTTTGTGGCCAATAAATAAGCACTCTCTTCGTACTCGCTATACCACAAAACAAGATCGCCGTTATCAAGCGCAGCACGTGCGCTATAAATGCGATCTTCGATCGGCGATTCCACGTCATTTAGACCCCAAGCGCGAAGACAGTATTCTTTTAACAAACCTTCAAGCGCTTCTTCGCTTACGTCCTTACGGGGAATCACCATATATACAACTCTACAGTAAACTTAATGCTTTAACTTACCGCTTTCGTTGTTTTCTTGGTAGTGGTTTTTCGTCGCTTTTTTGTAGCAGTTGAAGCAATCGCTTCAACACGCACAGGCATACCATTTAGAGCTGAAGTACCCGTTAACTTATCGACGAACTGATCAGAAATAAGGACATTAAGGTTCACCCCTGGCTTCTGACTTGCCACAGAAAGTCGCGTCCCTTCATGATCGTGCCCCCAACCGTGAGGAATACTCATAACGCCCGTCATAATGTCGTCTGTGACTTCACAAGGAATAGTGACCGCACCATAGTCAGAAGAGACTTTAACTAATTCACCATGTTTGAGCTTCAAACGTTTAGCATCTGCTGTATTGATCTGTGCTGTACAACGGTTTTTTCCTTTCACTAAACGCGGCGTGTTATGCATCCACGAATTATTAGAACGTACATCTCGACGACCTATCAAAAGCATGACCGGCTCTTTGGTATTACTTAGTTCCTGCAAGCGCTTACGTAAGCGAGGCATATCTGTCATATAACTTTTTGGCACTAGTTGGATATGCTTGTGTTTAGTAAACAGACGATCTGGCAAAGCAGACTGTAACGAACCAAGATCAACACCGTGTGGATAATTCTTCAGCGAGGCAATACATAAGCCTTTGCTCAGACCTCGGTTTTGGGAACCATACGGGCCGTTATCAAGCGCTTTTCTTAAAGGATGCGATGGAGAGAAAATATCTTGAATCGTATCAATCAAAAATGCACCGATCGACGAAGTGCCCGGTAGCTGAGTTCCATAAGGCCCTATACGAAGCAAAACATCCAATACTCCATCTGGCCCCATTTGTTTCAGCGTGCGATAACGTGCAAGTTCTTTCACGCCATTCACTAAGCTACCACCAGCAGAGAGCCTGTGCGTAAGCTCATGCATAATTTGCCAGTCATGCTTACTGTTCTTTGGTGCGTTAAATAAGGCAGGAGAATATTTCGCAACATTACGCACAGCCAACATATTTAAAGCTACATCATAATGCGACTGCTCTAACTGACTCGTGCCCGGAAGAATAAGGTCTGCGTGCTTCGTTGTTTCATTCAAATGACTATCGACGCACAGCATAAAATCTAAAGAATTAAAGGCTTTCTCTAGACGATTTGAATTAGGGCTAGAAATAACTGGGTTACCCGCAATCGTGATCATCGCACGAATTTGTTGCTCACCCTTTGTTTCGATTTGATCAGCGATAGCACTCGACGGTAGCTCACCACTAAACTCAGGCAAACCGGTAACCGTTTTAAAACGACCTGAGCTACCTTGCTCACCAAGATAGCTGCTAATTTCGACAAGGTCCGCAGCAGGCTTTGTAAACATTAAGCCACCGCGCTCATCCAGATGATTAGTCAGTATGTTCAAGACATAAATGAACCAAGTCGCCAAGCCACCGAACTCTTGCGTTGATGTGCCCATGCGACCAAATATCGCTGCTCGCGGCGTCTCTGCTAATTTACGAGCGAGCTCTCGGATGTATTCGGCCTTAATACCACACACATCTGCGACAGACTCGGGAGAAAAATCAGAGCTCATTAACTGAACGTCTGCCACACCTTCAATAATGCCTTGTAACCGACCGATATCGACTAAGCCTTCATCAAATAAGGTATGAATCATGCCTAGCAACATATACGCATCTGTGCCTGGCTTGATGAACAAGTGCGTATCAACAACCTTGGCAGTTTCGCTGCGTTTGGGGTCGATCAAAATTACTTCGCCACCGCGTTTTCTTATCCCCTTTAAACGGCCTAGATAATCTGGCGCCGACATCAAACTCCCGTTCGATGCTGCTGGGTTACTACCAAGCAAAATGAATAAATCGGTATGATCAATGTCTGGAACTGGGAATAAACCCTGATGACCGAACATCTCATAATTAGCGCGCATATGGGGGAGTTGATCATTAGAGGTCGCAGAAAAACGATTCTTGGTCCCTAAAGCACGATATAAATTCATCAGGAATAGAACATTGCCGTGGTGATGAACATTCGGATTACCGAGATACAAACCGACCGCGTCTTGCCCATATTGCTTTTGAATGTCGCCTAAGCGCTTAGCCGCGATATCAAATGCTTTTCCCCAGCTAATCTGCTTCCAGCCCTGCTCTGTTTTAAGCATTGGCGTGCGCAAACGATCGGGATCTTCATGATAGTCTTTTAGCGCAAGAGCCTTAGGGCATATATGACCTTTACTGAATGGGTCATCCTTATCCCCTTTAATCGACAACACTTGAGTTTGATCGTGTTCTATTACAACACCGCACATTGCTTCACATAAATTGCACGTACGAAAGTGCTTCAAAGATTCTGTATTAGTCATCACGCTAACCTTCGGAAGTCTGCCCGAGTGGAGTGGTTCAGATATTTTTATATTGAGTTACCGCTAGCTGATTATATTCTTGAGTTGAAAGATTTGTCCAACTCCGTCAGTTAAACCGCTATCGCTAAAGTGTTTTTTGGTAACTCTCGTGCCATTGCTTTAGTTCTGCCGATATCCCCGCAACGACAATATCGCAGCGCAAGGATGGAAAAATATCAAATGCATGTTGCGCGCCATCGATAGCGGCAAAGCTCACCTGCTGCCCAGACACACTTCTTAGCTTGTTTGAAAAGTAGCGCGCTTCATCAAACGAAGTGAGCGTGTCTTTATTTCCATGGATGATCAAAAAAGGCGGCGCATGTTTTGAAATATGATTGATAGGAGACATAATCCGATAAAGGTCAGGCGCCTCTTCCTTACGCTGCTTTACGATGCTTTTGCGCATCACAATTTCTAAACCAACGCTTTTCTGAAGCTTCTTTTCATCTAGCAAATCATAGATGCCGTAAAACGGCACACAGCCTTGAACGCGTAAATCTTTGTCCTTCAAGCTTTCA
>NZ_LWGF01000056.1:0-969 GCF_001635355.1 Oleiphilus sp. HI0125 | reverse complement strand
AATAGACCCGGTATCTCGTTTAAGCTTTGGAGTGGGGTACAACCATACGAGCTTATCTGTTGGAGATTTACCCGCCTTAGAAATTGATCGCTTCATTCAAAAGTATGGCGATTCATTCAACAATTATGAGCTTGATGGTGGTTGGTCGCGTAGTACATTGAATCGAGGCATGTTCCCAACCGCTGGTTGGCGCCAAGGTTTAAGCGCTTCGATTACTGTGCCGGGAAGCGATCTTTCATTTTACAAGGTTCGCTATAACTCTAATTTTTACGTTCCGCTAAGCAGTCAACACGACTTTGTTTTCCGTATGCGGAACGAGCTTGCTTATGGCGGGGCGTATGGTGACACAGATCAAATGCCATTTTATGAGCATTATTATGCCGGTGGTATCAACTCGGTAAGAGGGTATGAAAACAACTCTCTTGGTCCCAAGACAACTGAGCAGTTCCAGTTTGCGACAGCTGATCCATTTGGCGGTGATTTGCTAGTTGAAAATAGTTTTGAACTAATATTTCCATTGCCTTTTATCAAAGATCAAAGCTCCATGAGAATGGCATACTTTGTTGATACGGGTAATGTATTTGATACCGCGCGAGATTATGACTTTGCGTTTGAAGAAATTAGATGGTCAACTGGCTTAGCTTTGCAGTGGAATACATTTATCGGTCCACTTGGATTTAGCTTTGGCAAGGCCATGAATGCGACGCCTGAAGACGAAAAGCAGTTTTTCCAGTTTTCTCTTGGACAACCATTTTAATAAAAACGAGGATTTTATCTCATGAAATTAGTTAGATCAGTTAGTGCTGTGGTAATGCTTGCGATGCTTAGTTTCTCAGTTGCAGCTGAGACTCGCCTTGGTTTGATCGATATGCGAGCAGCTTTATTTTCGTCAAAGGCGGCACAAAGCTTCTCGGATAAAATGGTCGCTGAGTTTAAGGAACAAGACCTTGAGGTCCGCGCTGTAAGTGA
>NZ_LWGF01000055.1:0-659 GCF_001635355.1 Oleiphilus sp. HI0125 | reverse complement strand
GGGTCGTACATGGTGCGTAGAATCCCTGAAATTTTTAAATCAGGGTTTATCGTTTCACGAATCTGCTCAATTGTAGTCATAAGGGCTGCCAAACCTTCTAATGCGTAATATTCGCATTGCATCGGTATGATCACGCCATCACTTGCGGATAAGGCATTCACCGTCAACATATTTAATGATGGAGGGCAGTCTATAACAATAAAGTCGTAGTTAGTACGTACTTCGTTTAAACCCAAGCGGAGACGGTGCTCTCGACCAATTTCATTTAGTAACTCAACCTCTGCAGCCACTAAGTCGCCATTTGCTGGTAAAACATCAAATTGCCCATGTGTCGTTTCTACAACAACCTCTTCAAATTTGGCTTTTTTCGTTAGTAAATCATAGACAGTGCGATCTAATTCATTCTTCATAATGCCGCACCCCATCGTCGCATTGCCTTGGGGATCAAGATCAATCAAAAGGATCTTTCGCTTTGTCGCTGCCAAAGACGCGGCTAAATTAACGCTGGTAGTCGTTTTTCCTACACCGCCTTTTTGATTAGTTACTGCAAAGATTTGACCCACGGGCTTACCTATTTCTTACTTAGTTTGATGTTTTTGCTTTTTCTATAATAAGTAAATGACGCTGTGCATCACAACCAGGGACAGTTAGCTTTATCA
>NZ_LWGF01000054.1:0-881 GCF_001635355.1 Oleiphilus sp. HI0125 | reverse complement strand
TAACCTAATGCGGTTAATGCTGCCTCTGCCTCTTGCTCGACTGACTCTTCTGGTAAAGCAACGGCAGCTTGTTCCATCTCTCCAAGGCCATCGTTTTCGGTTACTACAGCGCCTAGCTTATCTCTCAACTCAATCAACAAACGCTCTGCTGTTTTTTTGCCGATACCCGGAAGCTTTACCAGCGCGCTAACATCTTCAAGTTCAACGCAGCGCTTCAAATCTGAGGCATTTAAACCAGACAGAATCGCGACACCTAATTTAGGCCCTACACCATTCACCTTGATGAGTACTCGGAAGACATCTCTGTCCGAGAGAGAAGAAAAACCATAAAGCAATTGAGCATCTTCACGCACAACAAAATGCGTATACAACACTACCTGCTCGCCAATCTCTGGCAGCGAGAATGCAGTTGATAACGGAACATCTAACTCGTAACACAGGCCATTGACGTCAATGAGTGCTTGATGGGTATTTTTAGATTCAAGCACACCCTTTATTTTTCCAATCAAAATACTTCCTAAATTATCAAAACAGACTTTCAGCCAAGCCTTATCAACTTACTCTACCGCGTCGACTGCGCGTCGCACCGGTCATTTTTATTAAGCTTTGCTGCATATGTGCATGACACAGGGCAACAGCCAAAGCATCCGCTGCATCTGCCTGTGGCGTAGCATTCAAACCCAACATATTGACCACCATATGCGCGACTTGAGATTTATCTGCTGATCCCTTGCCTACCAAAGCCTGTTTCACTTTGCGCGCAGCGTATTCGCTAGTTGGCAAGCCAGCAACATTAGCAGCCGCAATAGCAACACCTCTTGCTTGACCCAACTTAAGTGCTGAATCTGCATTACGCGCCATGAACACTTCTTCAATCGCAA
>NZ_LWGF01000053.1:0-755 GCF_001635355.1 Oleiphilus sp. HI0125 | reverse complement strand
TTTTGCGATTGCGTTGCCTGCTTTGAACGCGTCTGCAAGACGTGTTGTGTCTGCATCGTACAAGAATACTTGTGACTTCAATACTTCAGCCGCTGCCGCTGCTTGCGCGTCGTCAGAAAGGGCGATGTCTAGAAGTGCTTCAACAGAAGGGCCGCCTTTCATGTGAGAAAGTTGCTCTAGCGCGAATTCTGGAGAAATTTCTGCAACTGTTTCGTTGCTAAGAGCGATTTCTTTTAAGAAAGCTGCTTTTACGCCTGCCGCTGGAGTAGTACCAGGAAGCGTATTGTAGATGAAGAAGTTTAGAGACGCTTCGCGTTCTGCATTGCCAGTGTCTTTGATTTGGGCAATGATCTCAGATAGCAATTCTGCGCTATCGATTGGTTNTGGGTGTAGACCAAGTTCGTTTTTACGAACTTCGATCTCTGCTAAATAATCTGAATACAAGCTCATTTGAATCTCTCTTCCAAAGTTGAAATTCCAAGGTGTGGACTGAATTTTGGTAAATGTAGTCCACACAAAATTCTTCGAGCGCGATTCTACTGATTTTTAAATTTGTTGTTAAGAATAAACGGTTTGAATACATACAATGTTCGCTATACATTCAGCAAATAGAGATGAACTTGACGACTTTTTACAAACCCAGTGTTTACAAGGGTTTAACTGTAATAAGAATCATTTTTATTTGAGTTTTTTGGGCGGTTTGCACATGGCGATAATGATACAAACTTTGTGCGATATGAGTGACCAACTATGCC
>NZ_LWGF01000052.1:0-1099 GCF_001635355.1 Oleiphilus sp. HI0125 | reverse complement strand
TGAATATTCAACGCTTAATGCTAATTACATGGCGAAATTAATGTCCGATGCTGGTTTCAAGCTTGCTTATCCCGAGCGTCGTGCAACGCATGAATTCATTATCACCTTAAGCGAACAAGCGAAAGGCTTGGGCGTTAATGCTATGGATTTTGCGAAGCGCTTGTTGGATAAAGGCTATCATGCGCCGACCACTTATTTCCCATTATTGGTGCCTGAGTGTTTCTTAATCGAGCCGACTGAAACTGAGTCGATCGAAGAATTAGAGGGCTTCGTTCAAGCAATGGTTGAGATACAACAAGAGGCGGAAGAAAATGCTGATCTTGTTAAGCATGCACCTTACACGCAACCAGTAAAACGACTCGATGATGTGAAAGCAGCACGTGAGCTCGACGTCAACTACTGGGCAGACTAAAGTACATTTCAAATAATAACGCACACACTGATGTTAGGTGTGTGCGTTTTTTTTCGCCTAAACAGAGGCACTTTTCATGCAAACAATGATTTTACGAAAAGGCGCTGAAAAGCGTCTTAAGCAAGGCCACCTTTGGATTTACAGTAACGAGGTGGACGTCAAACAAAGCCCGCTAAAGCAATTCAGTGCGGGTGAGCAATGCCATGTGCAATCGCACTCGGGTCAGTTTTTGGGTGTTGCATTTGTAAATCCAAATACTTTGATTTGCGGCCGTTTATTCAGTCGAGATAAAAAAGCGATTTTTGACCGCTCTCTTTTTGCACATCGTTTAAATATTGCGTTGAGCTTGCGCGAAAAGCGCTTCGATGATGAGAGTTATCGGCTTGTGTACGGTGATAGTGATGGCATGCCAGGGCTTGCGATTGATCGATTTCAAGACGTACTCGTCGTGCAGATCTCAAGTGCTGGAATGGAACAGTTGAAAGCGGATATTACTGAAGTTCTTGAGAAGAAGTTAAAGCCGCGAGCCATTGTTTTTAAGAACGATGGGAAAATGCGAGAGAGCGAGGGTCTAGAGAGTTACGTTGAGCATGCTTTAGGTGATATCACTGAAGCAGAGTTGAGAGAAAATGGTGTTCGTTTTGTCGCCCCAGTTGTTGAAGGGCAAAAGACCGGATACTTTTATGA
>NZ_LWGF01000051.1:0-698 GCF_001635355.1 Oleiphilus sp. HI0125 | reverse complement strand
CGTAGCTGTCTTCGATAAGAACAAGTTCGTTGTCTTCGTTCCAAAATAGTGCCGTTTGGCGAGTGCCAAGCAGTAGTGACAGAGAGTGCTGAATTTGGGTTGCGAGTTCTATTTTTGTCTTGGCTTTTGAAACAAGATCCCGAGAAATGTTTTGAAGATTTTGGTCTCTAATGGCTCGTGCTAGAGATATATGTGCTTCTTGATCATCTTGTTTGTCGAGTTGCACGCCCATGCTCTCAGCTACTTGGATAACTTCTTCATCTATTTTTCGACAGATTTCAGAGATGAGGGATGGGTTGAGTTCAAATAAGCTGTTCGTCGTTTCAACACTCTGCTGCATGCTCTGTTGCGCATCATTGCTAAGAGCGCTTGCAGCATACAATATTTTGACCAAATGCTGAGCGCCCAGAATGTCGACTGTGTTTGCGTGATGATAACGAATCGCATCGATTGCATAAGGGCTTAGCCCCCATTCGTTTGCGAGTTGTGCACCAAGTTCTGCGTGATCAATACCGAATGTACCCAACTCATGCTTTAAGCGTTTATCTTCGTCGGGCTGCTCTTCTCTCAGAGTTAAATATTCTTTGTTGAAGTTTCTTGAGAGTACGAGTTCTCCAATGTTGTGTAATAAGCCGGTCAAGTAGGCTTCTTCTGGTTTAGGGTAGCTTGTGAGTATGGCGAGAGATTTGGCGAGTAAT